>CAZNCO010000164.1:0-8494 GCA_964571345.1 uncultured Ohtaekwangia sp. | reverse complement strand
GGTCAGGATGTGCAGTCATAGGTATTTGTCCCCATACACCAGAACCTCCTTTGATCACTTTCTCTGCAAGCATCTTTACGTTCGCTTCTGTAAAATCATATTTCTTGGCCACATCCATATGCGCAGGGCCAATCAGCTTGTTGGTTGGGTGATGGCACGTCTTACAATCGCTGGCTTTTACCAGAGACTCGCCTTGGGCAATAGCATCACTACCACCTCCGGCTGGTGTAGCTGGCGTTTCCTGAGGTGTGCCATAATCTTCAGTTGCTTCTTTCTTCTCTGACTTAGAGCCGCATGCGGTAACGGCAAAAGCAAGCACTGCAACAACTGAAAGTTTGAATATTCTTTTCATGATATAGTAGATTAATTGATGTTAAGTTATAAATGTTTTAGATACCCAGTACTGTCTTATTCAATTTCGGATTCTTTCCGGCTGAGGCAAAGTCGTCAAACGCTTTTTCCGTTACACGGATCATATATTCTTTGATTCGCTCCGCTCCTTCTTTCGCGCCTTGTTCAGGATGTTTAATGCAGCACTCCCACTCAAGCACTGCCCATCCGTTATAGTCGTATTGCGCCAGCTTTGAGAAAATAGATTTGAAATCTACCTGTCCATCGCCAATTGAACGGAACCTTCCTGGGCGATTTACCCAGTCCTGAAATCCACCATACACACCGCTCTTTCCGGTGGGATTAAACTCCGCATCCTTCACATGAAACATTTTAATGAACGAATGATAGAAATCAATGTATTGCAAATAATCGAGCTGTTGCAAAACGAAGTGACTTGGATCGTAAAGAATATTTGCCCGAGTATGCTTTCCTGTTGCTTCCCAGAATCGCTCGAACGTAACTCCATCATGAAGATCTTCACCAGGGTGGATTTCATAACAAACATCCACGCCAACTTTATCAAACGTATTGAGAATTGGAAGCCAACGCTTTGCTAATTCTTTAAAGCCATCTTCTACTAATCCTGCGGGACGTTGCGGCCAAGGATAAACGGTGTGCCACATCAATGCGCCTGAAAAAGTAGCATGTGCATTTAATCCAAGGTTCTTACTTGCCTTCGCTGCAAGCTTTAATTGATCAACTGCCCAGGCGGTCCGTTCCTTAGGTTTACCATGCACAGACTTTGGTGCAAATGCATCGAACATGGCATCATAAGCGGGATGAACCGCCACCAACTGACCCTGAAGGTGAGTCGATAATTCTGTAATCTGAAGCCCGCATGATTCTACGATTCCTTTTACTTCATCTGCATAGTCTTTGCTCTCAGCAACCTTCTTAAGGTCTATCGCCCGTGCATCCCAAGAAGGAATTTGTACTCCAATATATCCGAGCGAGGCAGCCCATTTGCAGATTGACTTTAGATTATTGAACGGTGCATCATCGCCCATGAACTGAGCTAGGAATATTGCAGGACCTTTAATGTTTTTCATGTTGACAAATTAAAACAAAAGTGAAGGTGAGCAAAAGAGTTAATATTGAAAAGGTAAAAATACTTTTTGAGAAATATCGGTAACCTTACTAGTGTTTGGATAACACTTATCTTCCAAAGTCATCCTGCACTCGAACAATATCGTTTTCATCTGAGGGATGATTTGCATCGGTATGACGCCAGATTTCAGCTATCATCCCCCAGCCTTCCGGCAAACCAACCAGGCGATGACGCTCACCTTGATTCAATTGAATGATCTCTCCTATCGCCAATTTCTTCAGCGGCCCCTCCGAATCTGTTGCACTCGTAATTACACCCGCTACCCCGGCCGTCAACTTCCAAATCTCAGCACGCCTGTGATGATATTGCCATGATAACCTTTGACCCGGAGCCACAATTAAAATTTTAGGACTCAGTTTTCCGGAGATCGTCAGATCTTCTCTTTTTAAGTGCGGAAAGTATAAGTGAATAAACTTATCTGCCTGTGATTCATCGATAACAAAAAATCCTCCCCACGGCCGAGAGAAGTCGAGATTTGAAATATTCAGTCCAACATCGGACAAGTATTTTTCCACCGAATTCTTTACCTGGTCTTTCGAGGTGCTGATTGACAAATTAACGTTTATCATTTTTGATTAATTAGGTTTATTTTAAAAATGAAATAATCTTTTGATTAACCACCAAAGGTTTCTCCAAATGAGGCAAGTGTCGCGCATCTTCTACCGACAAAAAATCTACATGCAAATCGTGATTTAAGGAATCACTGAAATCATACGTCACCGTTTGATCTTCCTTTCCCCAAATCAACAATATGTTTTTATGAAGGGCTTCCATCTTGCGATAGTTAGCAACAAGGGAATCCCCGGGGTAATTCGCCATCGTAGAGATCAGCGCATGGCGAAAACCCTTATACTTCATTTGTGATTTATATCTATCTACCCAATCAGGAAAGAGCTCAGGGTATTTAAAGTCCTCCAGCTGGCCGCCTGCCATCGCCTCTGCCTTCACCGCCATAGAATAGTTTATAATGACTGATGCCATATCAACTTTCTTAAAACGGTAAACTGGGTCAACCAAAATTACCTTCTCAATCAAGTTCGGGTAATGAGTTACAAAATCTCCTACAATAGCACCGCCAAACGAGAGCCCCGCAATGCTAAAAGGATGCTTCACTTTTAAAGCCTCTACTAACTCAAGCAATTGCCGCCTATAAAACGCAGGATTATAATCTACTTCCGGGCGATCGGAAAACCCTCGTCCAAATTCATCGTATCGAATCACATGAAATCCCTGTCGAACCAGACTGTCATAGGTGCCGTTCCAGATATAATAAGGCACGCTAAAGCCGTGAACTAGTATGACAGTTTTTGACGAATCAGCCCCGCCTTGTTCATAATGAGTAATTCCATCTGTAAGTTGCATAAATTGTCCGTCAGCATTTTTACGTTCCTCATTGGAGATATTCTTTGTCTCTACATTTTTAAATACATAGAAAATGTAAAGGCAGGCCCCCGTCAACGCGATCAGGCCCAGCAGCACGTAGGTGATGATTCTTATTTTTTTCATAGCCGATTTTCAGTCTACCCAATCCGCCACAAACAAATTGGTATCACGCGTACCTCCGTTGTTGCGATTTGATGAGAATATGATTTTTTTGCCATCAGGAGAAAACATCGGGAATGAATCAAAGACCTTATCATAAGTGATTTGTTCGAGTTCCGTTCCGTCTTCGTTGATCATGAATAGATTAAACTCATATCCCCGTTTTCCCTTGTGATTGGAACTAAAAATAATCTTTTTTCCAGCAGGGTGATAGAAAGGTGCCCAGTTAGCTTTGCCAAGGTGCGTGATCTGCCTTAAGTCTGAACCGTCAATATTGACGGTGAAAATTTCCAAGTTGGTAGGCGCAACTAAACCTTGCTTCAGATACTCGCGATATTCATTTTTCTCTTGCTCTGTGTGAAAACGCGAAGCGCGAAAGACTAATTTCTTCCCATCCGGAGAAAAAAACGCACCTCCATCATAGCCAAGTTCATTCGTGATTTGCTTTACATTCTTCCCATTCACATCCATGACGTAAAGGTCCAAATCTCCGTTCCGGGTAGAAGTAAAAACAATTTTATCACCCTTTGGTGAGAGCGTTGCTTCTGCATCATAGCCCGGTGTATTTGTCAGTTGTCTCGTAATTTTTCCATCTAAGTCAGACACAAAAATATCGTACGAATCATAAATAGGCCACAAATACTTCCCACCTGGTTTGCGCTCGACATCTTTAGGACACTTCTTTCCACCCTGGTGAGTGGACGCATAAAGAATATGCTTGTTATCTTTCAAAAAGAATGCACACGTTCTTCGCCCCAGTCCGCTGCTGATCAATTGCGGCTTTACACCATTACTCAAATCTGCATCCACAGGAGTGTAAAAAATCTGATCGCAGTTTAAGCCCCATGCCTTATTGTTCGATTGAAAACTCACCATCTTGCTATCAAAGCTCCAATAAGCTTCTGCGTTATCTCCACCAAAGGTCAGCTGCTTGATGTTTGCCAAATGCTTTTCCCTTGAATACTGAATTGAATCCGGAAGGCTAGTTTTGTCATAAGATGTGTCTGGCTGAAATGAAAGGATGAATGGGACAAGTCCTAAAACGAGTAGAAAGCATTTCTTCATTTGAAATTCAAAAAATCGGAGATTGATAAATTAAGAGACTTTTGCTTCTTCTTCCTTCAGCACCCTCCGCAAGATTTTGCCCACATTGGATTTGGGTAGCTCGGTTCGAAAAACAAAATATTTAGGCACCTTGTAGTTGGTCATATTTTTGTGGCAAAAATCTCGCAGGTCATCTTCAGTCAAACTCTGGTCTTTCTTAACAATAAAAACTTTTATCACTTCGCCTGATTTTGCGTCAGGTACACCAATAGCAGCAACTTCAAGAACTTTCGGATGCGATGCCAACACATTTTCAATTTCATTTGGAAAGACATTAAAGCCTGACACCTTGATCATGTCTTTTTTCCTATCCACAATTTTAAAGTAGCCTTCAGAATCCATAAAACCGATGTCTCCGGTGCGAAACCATTCCTTATGAAAAAATACACCATCATTGTCTTTTTCCCAATAGCCGCGCATTACCTGGGGGCCCCGTGCGCAAATTTCCCCGGTCTCTCCTTGTGGCAGCTGATTTCCATTATCATCAAAAACAGCGACCTCAGTGCTGGGCACGGGCACGCCAATCGTACCGCGTTTGTGATTCCCGTCAAGCGGGTTGCAGCACAATACAGGTGATGTCTCACTCAATCCATAGCCTTCTACCAGCGGTGAGTGTGTGAGTTTTTCCCACAAATCTGCTACAGCATCCTGCACTGCCATGCCACCGCCAACCGCGCCCTTCAGCGCAGAGAAATCCAATTTCTTGAAAGTCTCATTGTGCAACATTCCATTGAACAAAGTATTCACACCAGTAATGATAGTTACTCGATGTTTGCCAAGCTCTTTACAAAAACCTTGCATGTCGCGAGGGTTTGTTATCAGTACGTTCTTCACTCCGGAAGAATACATCAGAACTCCATTTACTGTTAGAGCGAAAATGTGATACATTGGAATGGCAGTCACAATCAGATCACGATGATCAGCAGACATAAACGGTTTGAACCAATGGGTGATCATCATATTGTGTGCGACAATATTCCTGTGCGACAACTGCGCACCCTTGGCTATGCCTGTAGTGCCACCCGTATATTGAAGCACGGCCACATCTTCTTTATCAATATTAGGCTTCTCAAGTTTTAGTTGTTCGCCCCTCTTCAATGCTGATTTAAAAGGAATCGCGTTTTCAATTTGATAAGGCGGGACCATTTTCTTAACAGTCTCAACCACAAAATTGACAAGTGCCCCTTTAAATGTACCAAGCATGTCTCCCATGCGTGTAACGATAATGTGCTTAAGTGTCGGGATTTTATCTTTTATTTCCTGAAGGTGCACTGCAAAATTCTCAAGAATTACAATCGCGGAGATACCAGCATCCTTGAATTGATGCTCCATCTCGCGCGGGGTGTAAAGTGGATTAGTATTGACAATGATCAATCCGGCTTTCAGAGCCCCAATAAAAGCAACCGGAAATTGAAGTAGATTAGGCATTTGAATGGCAATACGATCACCCTTCTTCAACCCCAATTCTTTTTGCAGATAGCTAGCAAAAGCTGTTGAGTAATAGTTTGTTTGAGAAAACGTGAGTTGAACTCCCATATTCTCAAACGCCACCTTGTCCTGATACTTGTGGCTTGATACTTCAAATAACTCGACCAACGACTGGTATTCCAGTGGTCCTATTTCGTGAGGAGTTGCTTTCGGATATTTTGCAAACCAGGGAAAGTTGTTCATAACCTGAAAAATAATTTCCAAGTTAATAGTTAAAAGTTATTCAGAAATAGTTTTTTTCCACGATTGACGTTAGCAATTAACGGGCGTCACTCAATCCAGTACCGCAGTTGTAAGTGTGATGCGTTGGACCGGATTCAGCGGATCAGTGGAGTAAATGGAAATAGATTTATTCTGAGGTCCACTTCTGTCGGTGGTATTCAAAATAGATTTCAGATTTGTCTCCTCACCGGGTTTTAATGTCTTCTTATCAATCTTAGAGGTAAGGCATGTGCAGTTGGTCTGGATAAACCGGATTGTCAATTCCTTTTTACCCATATTTTTAATCTTCACATCACGCTCCAGTTGCACCCCGGCACGTACTCTGCCAAAATTAATAACATTGGCCGAGAGGGCCAACACGGGCGCAAGTGCCTGCTCTTGCGGAGTTAATTTGGGGAAGTATTCTTCTATGGTAACATAAACCGAAACGGACTTGTCCGGCATTTCTTTATCAGATGTATGCAGAATGAAATTCTCTGTGACAAATCCATATTGCCCTTTCATCTTCGCATCGAATTGAACTTTCAAATCATACGCCTGATTGGGTGCAAGGAATTTCGGATACTGAACCTTAATATATTTAGGACTCTCAACACTTAGGAAACGAACGGTGTCGGTTGAAGCGTTTTTAATTGGAAATATAACTGCATCATTGTCACGATTGATAAACATCTTTCCCAAGTTGCACGAAGTGGAGCGAAACGAAAGGCCGCCCACTGCATTTGGGTAGGCTGTATACTTTCCGCCATCTCCTGAAACAACTGTACCCTTGATTTGAAGAACAATCGGATTACTATCGAAATCCGTTTGAACAGAAAGTGTCTTGTTGAAATATCCAGGCCTTCCTTTCGGTTCGAAACTTGCCTTGATAATACCAATGCCACCTGGTTCGATTGCGTTTTTCGTCCACTCGGGCGTAGTGCAGCCACATGAAGGATTCACTGAAATTATTTTGATCGGACGAATAGATTTGTTCGTAAAGCTGAATTCAAACTCGGCAGGACCTGCCTGTTCAGGAACACTTCCAAAGTCGTGGATTTTTTCATTGAACAAAATCGGTTCCGCCACTTGCGCCCAACCCACTTTCGTGATTAACCAAACGGCAAAAAATACCCTTATTATCTTCATGCTGCAAAATTAGCCAAGAAATAGGAATGAAAAGTTTTGTTGACTCCATTTTTCAAGTATGATTTTGTTTTCTTTGCACCATGGCAAGAATACTAACTGGAATACAAAGCAGCGGACGGCCGCATCTTGGAAATTTGTTGGGTGCGATCATCCCTGCGATTAAACTTTCAAAAGAGTCGGGCAACGAGTCCTTTTTCTTTATTGCTGATTTACATTCACTTATTTCCATTAAAGATGCCAATGTGCGCCAGGCTAATGTTCGGGCTGTGGCAGCTGCATGGTTAGCGTTTGGTTTTGATGCCGAGAAAAACCTGCTTTATCGTCAGAGCCGAATTCCAATTGTTACAGAACTCACCTGGTATCTGAATTGCCTCACTCCCTTTCCAATGTTGGCAAATGCCCACTCGTTTAAGGATAAATCAGAAAAGCTGGCCGATGTGAATGCTGGGCTCTTTACATATCCGGTACTAATGGCCGCTGATATTATTTTATATGATGCCGACTATGTGCCTGTGGGCAAAGACCAACGACAGCACCTGGAAATGGCTCGCGATATAGCCAAAAGTTTTAACCTGCAGTATGGAGAAACCTTTGTGTTGCCTGAAGCCAAGATCGAGGAGCAAGTGATGACCATTCCGGGTACAGATGGACAAAAGATGAGCAAGTCATACGGAAACATTATCGATATTTTTCTTCCCGATAAAGAGCTGAGAAAGCAAGTAATGAGCATCGTAACTGACAGTACTCCTATGGAAGCCCCAAAGAATCCGGACAAGGACAACGTCTTCGCGATTTATAAATTAATTGCCACACCAGAACAAACCGAAACCTTAAGGCAAAAATATCTTGCAGGCAATTTTGGATATGGTCACGCCAAACAAGAATTATTTGAATTGATCGTGCAGAAGTATTCAAAAGAACGTGAAGCATTCAATCACTTCATGAGCAATCCAGATGAACTTGAAAAAATCTTGGTGAGATGTGAAGAAAAAGCAACCGTAATAGCAAAAGCACTGATCGAGAAAGTTAGAAAGAAGGTTGGCTTTTAAAAATCAATTGGATAAAAGAAGAATATCAGCAGGCCGCAAGATCTTCTTGTGATAGCCTCTTTCCGTTGCATGAATCATCGCCAATCCAATTTGGGTAGTATTCACCACAGAATTAGGGAAAATCATTTTTATCAGTTTGAGCAACCATGTGAAATAGTCGTAGAAAAACTGGTAACTCTTTGTTTTGGATCTGATTCCTCTAAGTGGCAAAATTCCTCCTGGCCTAAACATGAACGCTTGCCCGAAACCAAGTTTCAATAAATCATTTTCCGTTTTGCCTTTTACTCGTGCCCACATCGTGCGACCGTTCTCGGTTGAGTCGGTACCTTCTCCAGACACATATGTGCAAGTCATACCCGGATTCAATTGGGCTAATTTTGTCGCTAAAGCAAGAGTATAGCCATATGTTAACTCATAGTATTTGGCTTCATTCATTCCACCAGCGCTCACTCCCATACAC
>CAZNCO010000163.1:0-8504 GCA_964571345.1 uncultured Ohtaekwangia sp. | reverse complement strand
GGTCACGCTCACGCGAATGCCCGCGTTGTACATGGCGTTCGTACTTTTTTGCATGATGGTGGATGAGTTGACTTCCGAATTCATCTTGAATGGGTGATTGAAAAAATTCTCTGCTGCTATTCCGAAACTGCCTCTCTTGTTTTTGAAATCTTTTTTCACACCCAAACTGTAGAAAGCAAACCCACCTTGATAGCCTTGCAACTGAATTTGATTTCCGCGCATACCGCCAAAGGCCTGCATGCCCCAGCCATTTTTAAAAGTATAGTTTCCGAAGCCCATCCCTTGCACCACAATGCCTGAGTTGGTGGCACTCAGCAAAGACGAATTGTTAGTCAGATAGGTGTGATAGATCGTTGTGCCAAAGCCAAGTTGCAGCTTCGAAGTGATCGTCACATTTAAAAACAAGTTTATTCCGTATGTATCTTCCTGCCCGATGTTCCTGTAAGTAGTGGATACAACTTGGTTGTTTGTACCGTTCACCTCGCGCGTGAGTGTATCGCGCACGCTTGTGATCATGCCTCTCGTGACGCGACCAAACAAAGTGGCATTGATGAATACCGCTTTGATCTGTGCACTCAATCCAAGTTCAATGTTATCGGTGTACTCCGGAGCGAGGTAAGGATTTCCAATTGTAATGTTATTGGGATTAGATGTGTTCATATTTGGATTCAAAAATTGAATACCTGGGCGCTGTATGCGCCTATTGTAACCGAGCTTCAATGTCTTTCCGCCTTTGAGTGTTTTGGAAATGTTGATGCTCGGCACGAGCACTCCGTAATTTGGAATACCCGATGAGAGCGATTCATTTGTTTTTGAAAATTGCGCTTGGATAGTTGTGTATTCATAGCGCACGCCCGTCTTGAAGCTGAACTTGCTGTTCGAAGTATAGGTATGTGAAAAATAGGTCGCCATCACATTCTGATTATAGTTGAGCGTGTTGGATGGTTGCGAGCTGTCAACCTGATACGAGCCATTCTGCAATGAATAATATTGATAGTCGCTGTTTACATTTCTATAAATAGTTTTGCCACCTACTTCAATCAACTGCTTCTTTCCAATCGGTGTTTGATAGTCCAACTGGATGGTTGACTCCTGGTTGTAACTCGGGTTGTCGTTCTTCAAACCACCGATGTTTGAATTGCTGGTTGGATCAAGCAGCGAAGTGACAAAACTGTTTGTGCGGTTGTTGAGACTGAACAAACCCATCACGCTCAACTCACGTGATGGTTTATATATTTTAGTGTACGTCATACTCGCATCCACAGTGTTCGAAAGATCTTTAATATCTACATTGCGCTTGCCAAGTGTGGGTGTGGTCGAATTGGCCGCGTAGGTTTGGGTGAGCAAGTTGGTTTGATTTGTCACCAGGTTCATAATTCCTAAGCGTACGTTGCCGGTGATCGATTGAGTTGAATCAATGTCGAAATCAAAGCCAAGGTTGTACATAGCAAAAAGACCGGGGTTCTTTGTATCGGCTGATTGTACAGTGCGCACAGCACCATCTTTTGTTAACATCGTTTGGTCGTTAGTAAAACTTCCGATTACATTGTAATTCACTCTTGAAAAACCTCCGAGACTTACGCCAAACTTTCCTTTCTTGTAACTCCCGTTCAGCATATTTTGTATACCGCGGTTGCCCACGCCTGCATCCGCAGTTAGCGAAAATCCCTCCAAGTTATTTTTCTTCGTCACGATGTTGATGATACCGCCCGATCCTTCTGCATCATACTTCGCGGACGGGCTCGTGATCACTTCCACGGTCTTGATCATGTTGGCGGGAATTTGTTTCAATGCACTTGAGATGCTGTTCGCAGAAATTGTGGAAGGTTTTCCATTGATCAGTACTTTGATATTCTGTGATCCTTTCAAACTCACGTTGCCATCCAGGTCCACTGACAACATGGGCACTTTTCGTAGCACATCCGTGGCATCTCCGCCACGCGCGGCAATGTCCCTTTCTGCGTTGTATACCAAGCGATCTACTTTTTCTTCCACCAGGTCTTGCGCTCCCACCACGGTAACTTCATTCAGCAACTTGGGCTCTGTGGCCATCGTCACTTTTCCCACATTTAATTCAGTGCCTTTGGCGATGGTGATTGCCTCACTGCGTTTTACTTTGTATCCAACGAACGAGTATTCCAGAATATATTCTCCAGCAGCAATTTTTGTGATCTCGAACTTACCAGCATCATCTGATACCGTGCCATCTACCGGCTTGTCGGTGATTTTACTGATGAGTGCCACGGTGCCAAACGACACCGGGGTTTTGCCTGCGGAATCAATCAGCACGCCAAAAATCTTTCCGTTGCCTTTCGGCAATTGCTGTGCCGGTGGCATCCCTTGCGGAGGCGTGCCTTGAGGTGGAGGCATCTGCTGGGCAAAGTTTGCTTCATGCAATAAAAACAAACCAGAAAACAGCGCGGCAACCCATGACCAACGAACAGACTTTTGGTAGCGTTTCATATTATTAGTTTTGCCCAAACTTGGCAGATTCCACGCGCGCGCGAAAAAGAATGATTCCCAATGCCGAAAAATGGGAGCTGAATTCCGCGAATTTGAGTTCGAAAAACCGGTTAAGAACTGAAAGAGTTGGTTTTTTGAATGCTCGATTGTAACGGCTAATTTTAGAAACACATAACCAACAGAATGAATTTACCTAGCTCAGGAATAAGATGGAGTGAATACAAAATAACTACTCCCACTTTTAGGTTGACACCAGTCGAAAAACCAGACTTATCTCCATTTCTCATTCATATGACGGGTAAGAACAGTTTAGTAAGAGTACTGAAAGGTGAAAATGCCGGAGAAGGAATCAACGTTCCAGTAAATAGTGGTTTCATAAGGGCATCAATCCCCTCTTTTGACACATCCAAACTATACTACAATTCACCAGTTGTTTGTTTTACGGAATCTCCAATATTCGCTCTCGACTTCTTTCGGTACAGAAGTTTTAGACGTTGGGATTTTGATCAACAATATGGCATTGGTTTTTCAAAGGAAGCCTTAATCAAGCACAGAGGTGTAAGGCCAGTTATATACTTGGACACTCAGACAAACAGTGAAATTCTTTCAATTTGCAATAAGTCAGAAAATAACGAGATCAATTTTTCTGAAAATGAGGCGATTGATGCGACAATAAAAGCGTCATTCAAAAAGATCAAGCCTCTTTTATTTCCAATGCTTGAGAATGAGCCGTATCAGGGTTTTATGTGGGAACGAGAATGGCGATGCCCAGATCCAAATGGATTAATATTTCCATACCAAGCTATAAAGGTAATTTGTTGTCCAGCCAGTGAGAAAGCAGAAATTTTAGGAATATTGGGAGAACTAACGATCAAGATTGATGTTGTTGAGAGCTGGCGTGAGTATGATGAAGTAACAAACTATCTCAAAAGAAGAAGCGGAGTTTACAATGTAGAGGCACTTAATCAAATTGACCAACTAAGTGACCTTTTAGTTCTGAGAGACCTCAAAGAAAAAAATGATCAAACTTATCACGCGCTTATTGCTTATTACCAAGTATTCAAAGAAACTGTTGATAGCATGGAGGGGAAAAGCATAAGTAATACAATCGATGATTTAAAAAATACGTCCAACAAACTAACTCAGAGAATTGAAAAAATTATGGCTGATAATAAAGCCAAAGAGCAAAAGAAAAAAAGTGAATGATCTACAAGGCGATTGTCTTCGATTTTTATCCTGTCAAATAATAAATAAAGTCTCACGCTTCCGCATGAGACTTCAATCACCAACTTAGAATTCAAATCTTATTTCACAATGCTCTTGCCTGCAATATCGGTAACGCGGAAGGTAGGAGTGCCGTGGAATTGCTTCAGGTTGTAAACCAAGCCGAAGGCTTTGTCAATTGCTTTGTCTTCTTCATAGATCGCCTTTCCGGTTTCATCCAATATCTCTACATGAATTTGAGTAGCTGCATCGGAAGTTACGCTCATTACATATTTGCCAACTTCGCTTGTGCGTGCAACATGAAGTGATTGGATCGAGCCTGCGTTTTGCACATTCAAATGATAATTAATACTCTGTGTTTGTGTACCCGATTCGTCTGTCACAGTGAATTTGTATTCACCGGGTTGCATTCCATCAAAGCTTACCGGCAGCATAAACTTGCTAAGGCCATTGGCTACTTCCTGGAAAAGCAATGAACCGTTTTTGTCAAAAAGCTTTACTGTCACTTCACCGGGTTGTGCTCCTTCATAGAACACTTTAAAAGATTCGGCATTGTTTTGATAAACTGCCACCTTGGAAGTTGGATTGCCTGCAAATGCTATCGCGCTAAAACTCATCAGCGCTGCAATTAAAATTGTGTTTCTTGTTTTCATAATTTTTTCTTTTTAGTTCTACCAACGCGCTCGCGTGTGCTTTAGTTGATACTAAAAATCTGAATGACGAAAAACGAATGCTGAGTTCCTGAATCTTATGAATCTTTATAAAAAATATAAGGCCAGCCAGAGCTTGTGGAAGGCCGACTTACAATGCACTCACTAGGAACCCCGTCAGGTTTCGACCGGCTCAACCTGACAGGTACTCTATAAACTTTGTGAGAATTATTTACCGAGCCATTCTTTGAACTCTGTCATGCGGTCTCCGCTCACGAAGACATCCGTTTTGGCTTTAGGCGACATGTCGATTTTCAATTTGCCTGCTGAGTAATTGTGAACCAATTGAATGGCGTTGGCTGCCACTATGAACTGACGATTGACCCGGAAGAATTCCTTCGGGTTGATCATTTGCATGAGCTTGTCAAGACTGTAATCGATTGGCAGTGTGACGTTATCAACTGTTGTGATAAAAACCGTTTTCTCTTCGAGGAAGAAATAGGCGATGTCATTTGTTCTTACCACGCGCAGTTTAGTGCCCACGGTGATCATGAATCGATCGCGGTAACTGCCTGCTGTGGAAGTCTCCAGTGTTGACAGGAGTTGATTCAAATTATTGAGCTTATCCGTTAACGGATCACTTGTGTTACCAAATGTTTGCTTCAACGATTTGAATTTTTCGATTGCAGCAACCAACTCTTGGTAGTTGATTGGCTTCAGAAGATAATCGATGCTGTTCACCTTGAATGCTTTCACCATGTGTTCATCGAAGGCGGTAGTGAAGATGATCGGAATTTTCAGATTAAGCTGGTGAATGATTTGAAAGCTGTCGCCATCTTCCAAGTGAATATCCATGAACATCAGGTCGATGGGTGTTGAAGCATTCGCTGAATTTGCCATGTATTCTTTTAACCACGCCACCGATTCGGTTACTGATGAGAGTGTAGCCAGCCTGCGAATAGTAGCATCATACTTTTCTATCAAAGAAAGTAATCGTTGCGCGGTGAGCCGCTCGTCTTCAATGATTACTACGTTCATGACAGCAAGGGAATTTTGACTACAAAGCTTCCGTTACCCTTTTCGATTTGCACGGGCTGGTTGGTGAGTAACTTATAACGATTATCAATGTTCTTCAATCCGATTCCCGTAGAAGAAATCCGTTCATGTTCTGTTCGCTCCTGGAGCGGGTTGCTTACCCGCAAAAGGGTTCCATCTGTAGATATGCTCACCAGCAATGGCTCTTTGACGGACATGCGGTTGTGCTTCACCGCGTTCTCCACCAGCAATTGCAGTGTAAGGGGTGCGA
Source organism: uncultured Ohtaekwangia sp. (assembly GCA_964571345.1). Taxonomy (GTDB): domain Bacteria; phylum Bacteroidota; class Bacteroidia; order Cytophagales; family Cyclobacteriaceae; genus ELB16-189. Next base: position 2,861 of record CAZNCO010000163.1, on the reverse strand, counting down.
TACGGTATTTATTCGCAATCTGATCAGGGATATCAACGTTCAGTTCGAATTTGTTTTCGAAGCGTATCTTAAGCAGAAACGTGTAGGCGTGAATGAAATCAAGTTCTGTTTTTAAAGGAACTGTATCGTTGTCTTTCTGCTCAAGGATGTAACGATAAGCACGCGACAATTGATCAATGAATTTACCTGATAGCTCTGCATCTACGTGTACCAGGGAAGAAAGAATACTTAGGCTATTGAATAGGAAGTGCGGGCTCACCTGGTTTTTTAAGGCTTCGTATTGGGCGAAGGCGTTTTCTTTTTTCAACTGCTCGGCCTGCACCTCCATGTCTTTCATTTTGATATTTGCCTTGCGATTAATGGTCAAATAGAAAATCGAAAGAGCAATCACAAAGGTCATAGCATCATTCATACGTTGCCATTTTCTCCATTGCTCTTTCTCACCCAAGGTTAGCTCTTCTTTTCGCTTTTCAAATTTCGATTGCTCGTTCATCACAATGCTGATGCCGCGAAAGGAATTGGAAAACAGAAACTGTGAGAACCCAACAGCCGCAATAGCAAAGGGGATGCAAAAAAGAAATGTGCGGAAACGAAACCCTGTAAGCAAATGAATACCGAATTTATCATCTGCCCAATCGGTGAAACGGTCGAAGACAAGGATCAAGATTGTGTAGAACACAAAGGTGACCACAGCGAGAAACACGAAGAACCATAAACCTTTAAATAGTGCATCAAACGGTACGTTTGCATAAAGGGAAAGAGGATAGTACACCACCAACACGATGATGGCGAGATAACAAGCCTGCCGGAATGACAACCGATCGCTCCTTTCCATTTGAAATTTTCGATTCAATGTAGGACTATTCTTATTGATGAAAAAGTGAACCGCTCAACCTGACCCTAAAACTTAACAAGTTGAGCCGGTTCACCGAAAGCTCAGCATTAAAAGTGCTGAACAGTATTCAAAAATCGACCTATCCTGGAAGGTTTCTAATTTAGAAAAGCTGAATGCCTGATACTTTGTGCTAAATGACGAGAAAAGCGAGCTGAAGATATTGTTAGTTGATCTTGATATTCCTGAACGCTAAAATCATTTATTTCACGGTAACAATCACCCGTTGATATCTGGTCAAGGGTTGTTGATCCCCCAATTCAAGAATTGATATCTTTTATTCTTTTTGCAGGAATGCCTCCGACAATGGTGTTATCAGGAACGTCTTTATTTACAACCGCGCCTGCCGCAACAATCGAATTTTCACCAATCGTAACACCTGGCAAAATGGTAGCGGCTGCTCCTATCCACACATTTCGTTTGATGTGAATGGATTTCAGATCAAGGTTTTTTCTCTGTGTTGGATCAACGGGATGATTTTCTGTTATCAGATTGACCTTCGGTCCGATTTGAACATCATCTTCAATAGTAATCCCGCCAAGATCGAGGAACGTGCAGGCGTGATTGATAAAAATATTCTTACCTAACCTGATGTGCTTTCCGAAATTGGTAAAGAAGGGTACAAACACCATGGTGCTTTTATCAAGGGGAGTTCCAATAATTTCACTTAGCCGTTCCCGCATTTCATCCACGGTGGTAGCGGTATTCAGTGCAAGCGACAATTTTTGTGCACGGGCTACAACATCCCAGGCTTCTCCCATTTCGTTGATGGGGATTATACCTCCGGCCAGTAGTCGTTGAAAGATATCGGTTTGCATGAATGGAAATTAATAAAACTTCTTACAAAAGTAATTGATTGCTGTATCTTAGTATCTATGAAGTATGTCGGTCTCTTTATATTTCTATGGTTTACCGGAACAGCGCAAGTAAACAATGATCCCATGAAGAAATTCATTAACATTAAGGTCGGTGATAAAATCTTTCCTGCTACCCTCCTTGACAATGCCACTGCAAATGAATTCAAATCCATGCTTCCATTAACCATAAATATGACTGAACTAAATGGAAATGAAAAATACTTTCGGCTGTCGAAGAATCTACCCACAAATGCATCAGACCCGAAAACAATCGACAATGGTGATTTGATGTTGTGGGGCAGCAATACGTTAGTAATATTCTATAGAACTTTTTCGACGTCTTACAGCTATACTAAACTTGGCAAGATTGATGACCCAACGAGCCTCGCCAAAGCATTAGGTTCCGGGAACGTAAAGGTTACAATTGAAATCCAATAGGTAGAAGATATTTGACAAAAACATGTAACTGAATATTTCGTTTATGGAAATCACGAGAATAGGGACACAGCCCTTTCCAGCGGAGTAACACCCATGTTGTTGAGATTATTTCCAAAAAAGAAAGTCCACGATCGACCTAAATCGAGTGACCTAGCAGTAAAGCAAAAATTTCTATCAGGCGACCAAGATCCAAGTGAAAAAGGTAGAGGAAAGTCTGTCCTTTATTCATACATTTGACAAAGGCCGAAAGCAATATCTAAAAAAACAACAAGGAGGACTTAAGGAAATTGGACCTAAGCACAGTTGTTGCAATGAAACACTTACAGTTCAAAGTAATTTTTTTTGCAGTTGTTAAGAGGGTAGGAGCAACAAGCCACTAATCAAAAAAAAATAAGAGTATGATTCAATGGAAAGGCAAGACGAAAATTTTGTCATCATTGTTAGTAATCTGCCATAATTTTAAAAGAACCATCCTTGAAACTACCAATATTGGATTCATAAGCCGTTCAACGAAATTGGAAAATTCATTTCAAAAAAGGATGGCGCTCGCCAGGAAAAACAAAGCAGCAATCTACGGAAAGATGGAACGAGAGGCGGCTGACCCAAAAACTATTGCTTTCTACGACAATCCTGAGAATACAATGGATCAGGTTGATGTTGGAGTAGAGCAACCT
>CAZNCO010000162.1:0-8537 GCA_964571345.1 uncultured Ohtaekwangia sp. | reverse complement strand
GTATTAGGACAGTGGGGCTATGAAGTAGGTGGTGGCGAAAGCGGGTACATTACTTCGCATCCGAATCATCCGGATATTTATTATGCAGGAAGCCAAGGTGCCTTGTTAACGAGATACGATCGCACCAATGGACAGATCAGAGACATTCAGGTGTATCCAAGATTTTTTTCTGGTGAACCGGCAAGTTCATTACCCGAGCGCTGGCAGTGGACTTACCCAATCGTGTTCTCACCCAAAGATGCAAGCATTCTTTACACATGCTCACAGCACGTTTGGAAAACAACAGACGATGGACAAAGCTGGGAGAAGATCAGTCCGGATTTAACCTATGCTGATCCTGAAACACTCGGACTAACCGGAGGCGAAATCACCAAAGACATGAACGGCCCGGAAATCTATTCAACCGTATTTGCCCTCGCACCTTCTCATCACGATGTGAATACAATCTGGGCAGGATCAGATGACGGGAAGATTCACATCACCCGCGATGGCGGAAAAAACTGGACGAACATCACCCCGAAAGATCTTCCTAAACATTCGGTAGTTGCAATTATTGATGAGTCTGTACAGCAACCTGGTGTGGCCTATGTGGCAGCGTTCCGATATCAGGTGGATGATCGTCAACCTTATGTTTTCAGAACCAGAGATATCGGCAAGACCTGGACGAAGATTGTGACTGGAATTAAAGACGGCCATTTTGCGCGAAGTGTGAGAGAAGATATTGTAAAACCAGGCCTCCTCTTTTTGGGTACAGAACATGGCGCCTATGTTTCGTTCAATGCCGGAGACAATTGGCAGCCTTTACAATTAAATCTTCCAGACACTCCGATTCGCGATTTGGTTGTGAAAGACAACGATGTGGTGTTGGGAACTCACGGTCGTGGCTTCTGGATCCTGGATGATATTCAGCCGCTTCGGCAATTGAATGCTGACAACATGAAGCAGCCTGCGATTTTGTTTCAGCCTGCAGATGCCATTCGCGGAGTTTATAATGCTACGTTCCAATATTATCTTGCCAACAAAGTTGACTCGGTTGTAGTTGAAATATTAGATGCCTCGGGAAATCTTGTGAAGAAATTCAAAGGAGATAAACCGGAATACAAACCCGATCCAAATATTCCGCGGTGGGAGCGCGAACCTGCAGGGCCAACCACAGCGGCAGGGTTGAATACCTTCAGTTGGGATCTAACCTACCCGGGAGCAAAAGTCTTTGAAGGAATGATTTTGTGGGGCGCCAACGCAAAGCGCGGGCCAAAGGCACCGATCGGAAAATATCAAGTGCGACTCACGGTTGGCAATCTGAAACAGACCTACTCTTTTCAAATCAAGATGGATCCAAATCTGAAAGGAGTTACAGAAGCTGATTTGAAAGAAACTTTTGATCTTGCTTCCAAGATTCGTGATCGCGAAAGCGAAGGAAACGAGGCTGTGATCCGCATTCGCAGTATCAAAAAACAAATTCACGAACGACTGAAGGAAGTAAGCGATGCTTCTATCCAATCGCAAGCAAAAGATCTGGTTTCAAAGATCAGCGCTATTGAAGAAGAATTATATCAGGTACGAAACAGAAGTTCACAAGACCCCTTAAACTTTCCTATCAAACTTGTAAATCGAATTTCTGCGCTAAGGAAAAGTTTGGAAACGGGAGACGCGAAGCCAACGGCAGGTGCTTACAAAGTATTTAGTGAACTCTCAAAAGAACTTGACGGGCATTTACAAAAACTGGACGAAACGTTAAAAGGACTTTCAGCCACCAATCAATTATTGATCAATCAACAATTAAAGGCAGTTTTGGATCCGAAGAAATAATTAGGTAAAGCCATCTGCAATTCAGGTTTTGACGCGTTCAGCCTGACAAGTTGTGTGTTAAAAAATTATTTTAGTCTTTCGAGAACACGATCAACCACTTTCTGAGGATCAATTTGAGTGAGACAAGCAAAATCTCCGCGCATACACTTGCTGGTGCCATAAACGGAACATGGCCGGCAAGGAAGATCTTCAACGGGAATTTGCACGACAGCTTCAACTCCTTGCCCCCATGGGCCAAAGCCCAAATGTGGATGTGTGCCTCCCCAAACTGACACCACAGGCACATTTAACAACGCAGCCAGGTGCATATTTGAAGAATCTCCACAGAGCATCAACGAAAGCTTTTCAATCAAAGCGAGCTCGCGATTTAAACCAAGTTCTCCTGCTGTACTTGTTACATTATCAAATTGAGTCTGCAGCTTGGCGAGCTGTTCAGTTTCAGATTTACCACCACCGAAAAGAAAGAAATGATACGACCCGTTTGCCGAAAGTTTATGGATTACTTCTTTATACTTTTCAAGTGGCCACATCTTACTGGCATGGGCAGCAAAAGGAGCCACACCAATCCAAACCTTCGCCTTAACTCCTTTGGATTGAATCCATTCTTTTAACTTCTCCTCGGCCTCGGCCTTCACCAGTAATGAAGAACTTTTCTCAGGTTGAAATTTGAAACCGATCTTTTCAAAAGCTTGATGGTATCGTTCTGTGGTATGAGTCAGCTGGCCACGGAGTTTATCACTTGTGCGAACAGCTTTCTTTTTTTCTGGGCGACCTTTTTCAAACACGATCGTTTTTACACCTGAAAGATTAAAGAAGAATCGAAGGAGTTTTGTTCTCAAATGATCGTGAATATCAACAACAACGGTTGGTTTCAATTTTTTAAGTTCACGGAACAATTTGAATATTCCACCAAAGCCCTTGTAGTTTTTATCAAGATCGACCGGAACGACAGCAACATTTGAAAGCCCGTGAAAGAAAACGCCAAACTTCGGTCGTGTAACGAATGCGACTTTTGTTGTAGGATATGCCTCTGCCAAAGATTTAATCACGGGTGCAGCCAGTGCGACATCTCCCATGGCAGAAAAACGAAGTACTAAGACATGATCCAATGAAGAACTATTTTTTTCCACTGTAAAGTACCGGGTTCATCGAAGCATCATTATACATTTTCATCTGGCGGTAGACTTTGATCCTCCGCTTACCATTCCTCACATCTTCCATCAAGTCATCAAAGCAACCCGCCATATCCGCTCTTTGTTCAAGCAAAACAGAAAGCCGTGCATTACACTTGGCAATATGCTCAGGACTTGCATCTGTTCTCTCGGTTTGCTCCTTCATGTGATAAATCTTGAGAACAAGAATGCTCATCCTATCCAGAAGCCATGCGGGCGTTTCAGAGTTCAGTCGTGCTTCAGGCAAAGATTTATGATTCTTAAAAAACTCGACAAAATGATCATCCATTTTTTCTACCACATCGGTGCGATGCTGATTTGACTGATCAATCCTTCTCTTAATCTGCAAGGCTGCAACAGGATCAATTTTCGGATCGCGAATAATATCTTCCAAATGCCATTGTACTGTGTCAATGTAATTTTTCAAATACAAAAGAAACTCAAAAGAATTCTCCGGAAAAGGATTACGGATCGGCTGATCTACATCATTATGCACATGATAGTCTTCCACACTTTTTTCAAAAATCCGGTAACATTCCATAGATGCAATCATAGCACTGAAGGTTTCTCTTTTGACGGCAAAATTGCAGAATTAATTTGAATTGCAGGGAGTACATTTATCATCATTATTAATTATAGGTGTCATCGTTAAATAATTTTTTTATACTAACTTTTAGCGAGTTTAAAATCGAAACAAAAACTTACCAATATGAATTACTGGCTCGTGAAATCAGAACCCAGCACTTACTCTATCGACAACTTACAGGCAGATAAAAAAACCACGTGGGATGGGGTACGAAACTTCCAAGCCCGTAACCACCTGAAGTCCATGAAGAAAGGCGACCTTGCGTTTGTCTACCATAGCAATGAGGATAAGGCGGTAGTAGGGCTCGCAGAAATTTCAAAAGAATTCTTCCCCGACCCAAAGGACGGAGATTGGATAGCAGTAGAGATTAGTTTCAAAAAGAAATTTAAAAAAATAGTAACATTGGCAGCCATAAAAGCAGATAAAAAACTTAGCGAGATGGTGTTGGTGAAAAATTCTCGTTTGTCTGTGCAGCCCGTGAAGAGGGAAGAATTTGATCACATTCTTGGTTTGACCGAATAATGAATCATTTAGCACTCTCAAATGTTCCTTTACGTATGAAAAGCGTTTTCTCTCTTTTGATTTTTTTCTCGAGCCTTCCGTTGATTGCCCAAATCAGCCAGCCGATTATTTATGAAAGAGACCATAAGGGAAATGATCATGAATTCATCATCATACCCATGGGAGAAAAAGGGCTTACGTTGGTGCGCGACACAGAAAAATATGAGGGAAGAAAAAGAACCTGGGAGATCATTACACTAGACACCACGTTACAAGAAACCTGGGATGTTAAAATAAACATCGAGAATTACTTCCACATTCTTGGGCACGACTACCGTGATGGAAATGCCTTTCTGGTTTTTAGGGAAGGCGACCATCCAAAAGGAAAAATGAAGCTTGTAGAATTGGATTTAAGGACTCACACTGTTCGTGAACATGAATTCAAACCAGAGGTTGACATTTCTTTTACACATTTTTCAGTAATGAAAAGCATGGCGATTTTCGGAGGATATGTCTCGAAAGAACCAACCATATTGGTCTATGATATGCAGAACGAAAGCGCAAAGATTCTTCCAAGTTCTTTTGCACCTCAAATGGAGTTACTAGACCTGCGCACCAACATTAATGACACCTTCAATGCACTGCTAACAGAAAGAAAATCCAAGAACGAGAAAAAATTAATCATCAGAACATACGATGCAAATGGTGTAGTACTGATGGATGATGAAATTAAAGTTGAAAACGAAAAAACCATTCTTACAGGAATCACTAGCACGCTATACAACGATGAGTTAATTATAATCGGCACATGGACGGAAGGTTCCTCAAACTTGGCCACAGGGGTATTCTCTGTATTAGTTGATCCTTTTAAAGATCAAGCGATAAACTATTATGACTTTACAGGCCTTAAACATTCTTTAGATTACCTAAGTCCGCAAAAAGCGGAGCGTATACGTGCCAAAGCTGAATGGCGGAGAAGCGCAGGGAAACCGGTAGAATTCAAAACTCATTTTTCATCTATTAAAATTGAAGAGGCCAAAGACGGTTTCAGTTTCCTGGGTGAAGTATATATACCTGCTCCAAATTTTAACTCAAATCGGTGGGGTAGCTCACCTTATGGATACCCGTATTCTTACTACAACCCGTATGGGTTTAGTCCTTACGGATTTGGGCCAATGCCCTATCGATACTATTCTCCATACTATGGACCATATAGTCCTTATGGTGGATCAACTACAGCAAACGACACACGTATACAACATTCTCTTTTGGTATTCTTTGATCTCAAAGGAAAATTAGTGGACGACTTGGGACTAAAGTATGAAGAAATTAAAATCCCTACGAAAGAACAGGTGTCGGATTACTTAACCAGAAATGGCGTGACAACCTTAGTATGTTTGAGGGAAAAAGATCTTTTAGTTCAACAAACTGCGAAGGACGGCTCCATTATCAGGGAAGAAAAAATAAAACTTGAATTGAAAAAGCCGGAAGAGGAAATAAGATCTGAATCCACCGGCAGCACTGTTCGCAGCTGGTACAAAAATTATTTTTACATCTACGGCTACCACTCAATTAAAGACAGAGCCCAGCATGAATCCAGGGATGTATTTTACATCAACAAATTGAAGATTGACTAGGAGTATTGCTATCTATGCTTTTTTCTGCCTGTGCATCTCATGTGTTGCCACAGCGCAGCAGGTCAATCAAACCGCCAGACTGGAAATTACACTCGACAATGAGTTCCAAAACTTCCAGGTGTCTTCGCTTGACTCAGCAGGAGTGCTGACCTACAGACGATATACAGGACCGCAGGGAGATCAGCTTGAGCTAACACGTTTTGATACTACTTTTCAAGAAATATGGAAAGGATATTTACCTGTTCCCAGGCAACTGAATTTGTCGTTTGTAAAAATTTATCACAACAAAATTTTCATCTTCTTTAAACCAGCCGTTGGCAAGCCTGATTTCAGAGTAGTTGCCATGAATGTGGCCAATGGAAGTTATACTTCGTATGAAATAAAAAACCTGATTCCATTTAACCCGAGTGAATTCGTTGTCACAAAAAATGCTGTATTAATTGGAGGATATTTTAACTACCGCCCGATCATCCTTCATCATTCACTGCTCACACAAAAATCCCATGTGCTCCCAGGCTTTTTAAACGAGCCAGGAGAACTCACTCAGATTTATACCTCTCAAGAAGGAAATGTAGATGTTATTGTTAGCGCCAAAAGTAACAGCAGGAAAAAATCACTTTGGGTAAGAAGCTACGACCCGGAAGGGAATCTGATAAAAACGGTTATCCTTGAGTCTTCTGAAAACAAGAGCCTCATCTTTGGGAGGGCCGCCAAAACGAACAATGATACATTGGTGATAGCAGGAGTATATGGAAAAAACTCCGAATATTCTCGAGGGATTTTTGTAGCGGATGTAAATGCCTATGGCGAATATGTGATCCACTATTACAACTTCGCTGACCTGAAAAATTTCTTTCATTACATGAAAGCCCGAAGAGAAACCAGAATTAAAGAACGAATTGAAAGACGCAGGCTGAAAGGCAAAAAAAACAAATTCAACTATCGTATTTTGGTTCATCAACTCATTCCGTACCAAGGTAAGTTCATTATGTTAGCGGAAGCGTTCTTCCCTCGATATGCCACACGCAGATCTAATTCCTACTTCCCGTTAAACACGATGCCGGGCTACGCATATTCGCCTTATGCTTACGCCCCGTCTAGTAGATACTACACACCATATCGAAATGATTTGGTTTTCGATGGTTTTGAATATACACACGCTGTGGTTTTAGGCATAGATACGAAAGGCAAATTGGTATGGGACAATTCTTTTAAAATAAGTGGCATTAAAAGTTTTCAACTTGAGCAATTTGTTAAAATAGCTCCGCAGGAAAACAAAATTCTCTTGCTCCACCTCTATGAGAATCTGATACAATCAAAAATTATCGAAGGGAATGAAGTAATCGCGGGGAATGTTCAAAGCCCGATAAAAGTGAGAGAGGGCGATCAACTAGTACCTAACCGCACCGCCAGCGCCCGATTGGAGTATTGGTATCCTAATCACATGTTCATTTATGGTTTACAGACCGTAAAGCAGGAACCCCTTGGTCCAACCAAGCTTGTTTTCTTTATTAATAAGCTTGAAGTAAAATGAGCAATCATATTTTTTGTTACTTTCGCGCTTGGGTATGCAGAAAAAACTCATCCTTGATCCCAAACTGCTGGATATTACGCTTGATCGCCTTTGCCAGCAATTAATTGAAGCTCATACTGATTTTAGCAATTCGGTGATCCTTGGCCTTCAGCCTCGGGGAATTTTTCTCGCAGAAATGATTCGCGAAAAGCTCAAACTATTAATTAAGAAGGAAATTCCTTTAGGATATTTGGACACTACTTTTCATAGAGATGATTTCAGGAGGAGGGAAAATCCTGTCAAAGCAAGTGAGACGAAAGTACCTTTTGTGATTGAGGGGAAAGATGTAATTCTGATTGACGATGTTTTATTCACCGGAAGATCGGTGCGTGCAGCATTGGATGCTATGATTTCTTTCGGGCGGCCGGCAAAAGTAGAATTACTGGTATTGGTAGATAGATTGTCGACCCGCGATTTGCCAATTGCAGCGAACTATGTAGGCAAAAAAGTAGATACCCAGCAAAATCAACGTGTATTGGTAGAACTTAAGGCTCAAGGCCACAAACAAAATAAGATCTGGTTAATAAATAAAGATTAAACAATGTCTAAGCTTAGCCAACGGCACTTACTAGGAATCAAAGATATTACCCGCCAGGACATCGAGCTTATTCTTCAAACAGCAGACCACTTTAAAGAAGTAATTAACCGCCCCATCAAGAAAGTTCCGTCTCTTCGTGATGTGACTATTGCGAATATCTTCTTTGAAAACTCCACCCGCACTAGATTATCATTTGAATTGGCTGAAAAGCGATTGTCCGCAGATGTGGTAAATTTTGCGGCATCTACAAGCTCCGTGAAAAAAGGTGAGACATTGCTGGATACGGTCAACAACATACTTGCGATGAAAGTGGATATGGTGGTGATGCGCCATGCCAGTGCCGGTGCGCCACATTTTCTAGCTAAACATATTAAAGCAAATATTGTAAATGCCGGTGATGGTACTCACGAGCATCCAACACAAGCGCTGCTAGACGCTTTTTCTATTCGCGAAAAACTAGGCGATCTGGAAGGAAAAAAAATTGCAATCATTGGCGACATCCTCCACTCCAGGGTTGCTCTTTCAAATATTTTTGCATTGAAAAAATTAGGCGCAGAAATAATGGTATGCGGACCTCCCACCTTACTGCCGAAGTTTATTTCCACACTTGGAGTTCAGGTTGAGTTGGAAGTAAAGAAAGCCCTTGAATGGTGTGATGTGGCAAATGTTCTTCGCATTCAATTAGAGCGTCAGCAGTTAAAATATTTCCCTTCACTTAGGG
>CAZNCO010000161.1:0-8538 GCA_964571345.1 uncultured Ohtaekwangia sp. | reverse complement strand
ACATTGATCCGTCCTTCAGGATCAACACATCGACCGGGCGACCCCACACTTTTTGAGTTGCATCGTTCATCCAGCCTGAAGCAAATGTTGAGTTGCCAATAGCTTTACCCGATCCGTCTAATTTCACCAACACCAGCTGATAACCACTTTTCTTGCTTCGATTCCATGAGCCATGTTCCGCAAGGATAATTTGATTCTGATACTCTGCTGGGAACATACTGCCGGTATAAAATTTCAACCCCAGCGGTGCCACGTGCGCGCCTAAGTTTTGAGCCGGCTTCACGAAGTCGCTGCAAGGTTTTTTATCGCCAAATTCCGGATCTTTAATGTTGCCACCGTGGCAATATGGATACCCAAAATGCTGCCCCGCCTGGCTGGCCATATTTAACTCACATGGAGGAATATCATCGCCCAGCATATCGCGACCATTGTCAGTAAACCACATATTTTTTGTTGTTGGGTGCCAAGTGAAACCCACCGAATTTCTAACACCGTGCGCAAACACTTCCATACCGGTTCCATCTGCATTCATGCGTGTTATGCTCGCATATACAGGGTCCTTTGATTCACAAATATTGCACGGTGCACCTACAGGAACGTATAGTTTTCCATCCGGACCGAAAGCAATGTACTTCCAGCCATGATGAGCCTCTGTAGGGTATTTATCATAAATGACTTGCGAGCTACCGGGCGCATCCAGCTTACTCTCAATATTTGAATATTTATGAATACGACTGATCTCAGCCACATATAAGTTGCCATCTTTAAAAGCTACTCCATTGGGCATGTTCAGTTTACTTGCAATGACCCACTTCTTATCCGCTTTGCCATCGCCATCCACATCTTTCACTGCATAAACTTTATCGCCATCGCGGTTGCCCACGAAAATTGTTCCGCTAGGGCTAATGGCCATCGAGCGAGCATTGTCAACTTCGGCAAAAACGCTGATTGAAAAACCTTTTGGTAATTTGATGGAGCTTAAAGGCAAATCGTCACTTGCCTCGGTAATAGCTGGCATTGAGTTATCAACACTTTTTTTCGTTGCTTTTGTTGTAGCCAGAATAGAACAAACGGCTACACCTAGTAACACACTTATCTTTAAAACATTTGCAAACCTCATGGATAACGATTTTTGAATTGAAGGTAAAAACATATTGGAACTTTAAAAACAAGAATTAGCTCGAACGGCATAATCCGACCGCAAAAACATTAGAGTGTGTCAAAGAAAGAGCGCGTACGATTCAACTTCAAATCCTTTAGTAAAGATGATTTAATACCAATATTAAACATATAACTCTGGAACGGTCCGAACGGCACCCAGCTTAGAGAAACTTGCCAGCAGTGCAAATCACGGTTGATCGCAAAATTAGTAGTGGTGAATTGATTTTGTTGAAAATCAAAACCACCGTTGAATGTAACTTTCCACTTTTGGCTAAGACTTACATCGCCAGACATGGTAAGTGACTGCGTAACTGCCGGAACTGCTGAGGTGTGCGAGTAATTAATATTATAACTCAAGCGAAGGTTCCACGGAATATTAAAATCGACATAAGTATCAGGATGCTGAAGTAAATAATTCTTATCCGCCTGCGAGGCATTTGAGTTCCCAATTTTTGATCGGGTGTCAGCATCCTTCTTTTGTCCTTTGGGGTTCAGGTTTGTACTAAAATTCAGAGACGCACTCGTCACTCGTCCAAGCTTTCCGGCATTCCAGGCATAACGACTTACTCTCTGTTCGCGATACACGATCCCTGTCTTTTCATCAATACTTGACACTACCTGCCAATATTGGTAAGGATCAAGAGAAGCATTAGCGTTGATGTTAATTTTATTATTCAAAATATTTGAGTTGGCTGACATGCTAATAGGTGCAAGTTTGAAGGAGTCCGCCAAAAAATTGTATCCCGAAGAGATGGAGAGGTTATTCAGGATCGATATCTTCTTATCAACCGTGTCTTTGGCTCCGCGCACTTTCATCTCGAGTGTATTACCAATTCCAAAACTCAATGACTCGCTGGCTCCTGTTTTTGAAGATCCATATATAAATCCATCATGAATAGATTTTTGCACTGTGTAAGGCTTTCCCTTTGCGTCTGTTAAACCCACCGACTGGTAATATCCATACCTGGGATCCCCGAAATTAGGAGTATAGTTAAAGCCAATGGTAGGTGATACCAAATGGCGGATAGCGCGTATCCTCGCATTCTTATTTTTTGCAAGGTACATACCATAAATACGCGTAGTCATACCAACATTTAGACCAAAGTTGGTAATCATGTTAAACTGATGAACCGTGTCTTTCACCACGGCTCGGCTTCCAAGATTTAGAGCATTACGTCCGTAAGCAGTCCAGTTTAATTTATCGAAATAGAATAGCTGGTCAACGGTAGCACCTGTTGTGACCGTAAAATATTTCATAATCTTAAAAGATGTCGATAAGGGGATATTTGTACGAATGCCCTTCTTTGCATTTTTCAAAAACAAGGGGATGTTCTGGCCATTGAAAGAAGCAATACTGTCGCGAGTTGATCCGTCCGAATTAACGGCAATGTTTCCAAGATCATTGGTAATCTGATTAGTGGCATTTAAGGTATACTTCACGCTCAAATTTTGCAGAACCATCGACTGTGACTTCTTGAAAGGATATATGTTGTTCACGTTAAATGAGATATCAGGCAAAGACATATCAAGCTTTCCTGTTTTTAAATCTTGATTGTGCCTCATGTTAATACCCAAACTTAAAGGCGTTCCCGGAAACGTTTTAGAGAACGAAATATTCGAGCTCATCTTCTGAGTGTTTTGATCAAAAGGGCGGGTTGCACCACCCGTGGTTGTGGCGGGGTTTAGTCCTACAAAGTTATTTGAAATGTACGTGCCAGTTGCGGCATTTACAGAAGCTGAAAAACGGGAAGTGCCTTTTGTTTTGGGAGCATGACTCCACACCAAACTAAAATCTTTGGCGATCGTTGGATTCTCAATGTTAGCACCTGTAATATTATTGGTGAAACTGAAGTTGACACTCCCGGTGTACTTATATCGGCTGATGTAATTGGTTCGTAAGTATAATGCAGTTGACCCCTTTGAATAGATATCTCCCGTTAAGGTAAGCTTGATGTAATCATTGATATCAAAATAGTATCCGCCTCCCCGCAAGAAAAATCCGCGCACGCGCTCTTCCCCATAGGCTGGAACAATTATACCCGAGGCGCTCGATCGCGGAGACGGAAAAATCCCAAAAGCAAACCCCAACGGTGTGGGCACGCCATTAAATTCCATATAAAACGGCCCTGACACAGTTTTATCACCAGGTATAGCTTTCGCCTTCTTAGAAATGATGCGGAAATGTGGCTGGGCCAGATCACATGTGGTGTACGCATTGCCCACCGTAAACATCTCGTTTTTGTTGTTCTTATAAATTTTCTGACCGTGAATAAATCCCTCTCCTTCTTTTGTCACAACTTCCGTGATAGATGCTTTTTTTGTTTTGAAATTATAGACCATCCCTTTGGTTTCATATTCCCCCTGTCCCTGCCGGAATATCGGGAATCCGACTAACTGCCCAGTGGAATCCCGTTTGCCGTTGGCCGTAATAGTAGAAGCGTCATAGTCAATAACAATGTGTTCCGCCTCCAATTCGATGTCTCCATATTTTACCTTTGCATTGCCATAAAGTTTTATGATTTTCCGGTCGATGCTCGTATTGATCGAATCATCGGCCGAATACGCGATAGAGCTCTTAATGTCTCCCTCGGGCTGGGTCTTGACGGAATCTTTTTTCACCCGAGTAGTATCGCCCTGTGCCCGGGCCGCCCCAAAGGCTAGGAGTAAAATTACAGTAAAGAGGAGAGGCAAAAAGGCGCCAGTACTTCTGTTCAAAGGCAAAGGGTATTTAGCATGTTGCGAAAAATTCACAACTTTACGCAAAGTTATTTCAATTCTGCAAGACATCGCAACGCACGTGATCAATTATAGGTTAAAGGCGATAACTTTAGCAATAACCTTGCTAAGTTTTTCAGTCTCATTTGCGCAACCCTCTTCAAAAGTAAACATAGTAGTCATTGACCCAGGCCATGGCGGCAAAGATCCGGGCACTCTGGGGCATCACTTAAAAGAAAAAGATATTGCGCTTAAGATTTCGCTAAAACTGGGCGCCTACATCGAAAAAAACCACCCTGAGGTAAAGGTTATTTATACCCGTAAGGATGACAAATATGTTGCGTTAGATGAAAGAGCAGAAATGGCCAATAAGGTGAAAGCAGATCTCTTCATTTGCATCCATGTAAACTCCTTGCCAGGCGCACCAGCCTATGGAACAGAAACTTACGTAATGGGTTTACACAAGGACAAAAGCAATTTTGAAGTAGCAAAAAGGGAAAACTCGGTGATCCTGATGGACGAGAACTACCAGGAGCGTTATGAAGGTTTCGATCCCAAAAGTCCGGAGTCGTACATTTTATTTACATTGAACCAGAGTTCTTACCAGGAAAGTAGTTTGCGGTTTGCACAAAAAGTGGAAGATCAATTCAAGAAAAAGGCGGCTCGATTTAGTCGTGGGGTGAAGCAAGCTGGCTTTGTTGTATTGTGGAGAACTTCAATGCCCAGCGTGTTAATTGAGACCGGCTTCCTTTCCAACCAAAAGGAAGCGAGCTATTTAAACAGCGAGGCAGGCCAAGACACATTAGCAGCCGGCATTTACCGTGCATTTAAAGATTATAAAACTGAAGTAGAATCTATAAACTAGTAATTCGTGAGAAGCAAAGAATTTAAGGTTGGTCTATTCATAGCCATTACACTTGTGATGCTATACTTTGGTTTTAATTTTCTGAAGGGAATCGATTTTTTCTCTAACAAACGAAAATATTATGCCATCTATGACAACATTGATCAGCTGGCCGTTTCCAATCCTGTGCTTGTAAACGGTTTCCAAGTAGGTCGCGTAAGCAAAAGAAAATTACTGCAAGGCCGGGCAAATCATGTGCTGATTGAATTTGAAATTGATGCCGATATCGTTCTGACCGATTCAACAAAGGCTATCCTTAACAGTGAGTTGCTGGGCGGAAAATCGGTATTGCTAAGCATTGGCAACTCTAAGAAAAAACTTAACCCGGGAGATACCCTCATAGCAGAAGTGGCAAAAGGCATGTTTGACGCGCTTTCGGAAACTGCCCGCCCCGTAGCTACCGACCTGCAAACCACGCTGCGAAAATTCGGAACAATCATTGACGAGCTATCTGAAAATACCAAACAACTTAAAACGATCTTTGGGAAACTTGAAAAGACCCCCGACCTTCTGAATACTACATTAGTAACTACAAATGATAAAATTGTTGTGCTTGCGGATAGTTATAAGGCGCTGGCCGAAAACCTGAATCATACGATTGGTGAACTGAAACCAACGTTGAGCAATTTCAAAACGGTTTCAGATTCACTAAAGGCGATGAGACTGAATCAAACGATCAACAAAGCTCAGCAAACGCTCACCACATTGAATGATGCCCTATCGAAGTTAAAGAAGCATGACAATACCATGGGCCGTTTGATGACTGAAGATTCAGTATATGTCAATCTTAACAAACTGCTTCTTAGCATGCGGCAACTGTCTGATCATTTGAACAGCAATCCAAGTCACTTCCTTGCGCCATTGGGCAAGAGCAAAAGAAAAATAGACAAGGATTTACAGAAGGAAAAAGAAGAAAAAGAGAAAGCCGCTCAAAAGAAGCCCTGAAATTTATTTCAATGGATTTAGAATTCAATAAGAACGAAGACCATTTCAAGCAACTTTGTTTTCAACTGCAAGCGCGGGCTAAAAAAACGATGCTGGGCGGAGGTGAAAAGAAAATTAATGAGCAACATGAAAAAGGTAAACTCACAGCCCGCGAGAGAATAAATTACCTGATCGACCCAAATTCAAATTTCTTAGAAATAGGCTTATTCGCTGGCGATGGAATGTATGTCGAACAAGGCGGCTGCCCATCGGGCGGGGTGGTAACAGGCATTGGCTACATCAAAGGCAGGCAGTGCATGATTGTAGCAAACGATGCCACTGTAAAAGCAGGTGCGTGGTTCCCCATCACGGCCAAGAAGAATTTGCGCGCGCAGGAAGTAGCGATGGAAAATCACTTACCCATTGTCTATCTCGTTGATAGTGCTGGCGTTTTTCTCCCGATGCAGGACGAAATTTTTCCTGATAAAGAACATTTCGGAAGGCAGTTCAGGAACAATGCGAAAATGTCATCGATGGGAATCGTGCAGATTGCGGCCATTATGGGAAGCTGTGTAGCCGGTGGGGCCTATTTGCCAATCATGAGCGATGAGGCAATGATCGTTGACAAAACCGGGTCTATTTTTTTGGCCGGATCGTACTTAGTGAAAGCTGCCATTGGGGAAGACATTGATAATGAAACGCTGGGTGGAGCAACTACCCATTGCGAAATTTCAGGTGTTACAGATAATAAATTTCCCAATGATCAGGCCTGCCTTGATTACATCAAAAAGCTTTTTGACAAAATTGGGTCTCCTGCTTTGGCGGGTTTTGATCGAATCACTTCAAAGCCCCCGAAAGAAAAAGCCGAAGATATTTATGGGTTGCTCCCCTCCGATCGCGTGAAGCCCTACGATATGTTGGAGGTAATCAAACGGTTTGTAGACGATTCTGAGTTTGATGAATATAAACCTCTCTATGGAAAATCGCTACTATGCGGGTTTGCCCGTGTAGAC
Organism: uncultured Ohtaekwangia sp.; assembly: GCA_964571345.1. Classification (GTDB taxonomy): domain Bacteria; phylum Bacteroidota; class Bacteroidia; order Cytophagales; family Cyclobacteriaceae; genus ELB16-189. Next base: position 1,821 of record CAZNCO010000161.1, on the reverse strand, counting down.
GGTTGGGCCGTGGGCATCGTAGCAAATCAGCGTAAGACTGTAAAAACCAAAAAAGGCGAAATGCAAATGGGCGGAGTGATCTACTCCGACTCAGCGGATAAAGCCGCGCGTTTCATCATGAACTGCAATCAGCGAAAAGTACCTTTGGTTTTCTTGCAGGATGTAAGCGGTTTTATGGTGGGCAGTAAGGCCGAACATGGTGGCATTATTAAAGATGGTGCTAAAATGGTGAACGCAATGGCCAATTCTACTGTTCCTAAATTTACGTTCATCATCGGCAATTCTTATGGTGCAGGCAACTATGCAATGTGTGGAAAAGCATATGACCCGCGGTTGATTTATGCATGGCCTTCTGCCCAAATTGCAGTAATGAGCGGAGCGTCTGCTGCAAAAACATTGTTGCAGATACGAGTAAGTTCGCTGAAGGCCCAGGGTAAAACAATCTCTGCAGAGGAAGAGAAAACGTTACTTAAAGAGATTACTGATAGCTATAATGAAAAGCTGAGTCCCTTTTACGCAGCTTCCCGCCTGTGGGTAGATGGTGTAATTGATCCGCTTGAAACCAGGAAAGTGATTTCAATGGGAATAGAAGCCTCCAGCCATGCTCCAGTAGAAAAATTTAATGTTGGTGTTATCCAAACCTGATAACAAATGGAGATGAAAGAAAAAGAATTAAAAGCTCTTGTTTCGCTGCTGGACGACAGCGATGAGCAAGTGATTTCGCACGTTGAGCAAAAAATTCTTTCTATCGGCAAAGACGTAATCCCTTTTCTGGAACATGAGTGGGAAAGCAATTTAAATCCAACTGTTCAAACCAAAATTGAGGAGCTCATACACACGCTGCAATATGAATTTCTTCGTGACCGGCTGAAAGAATGGTATCTTGGAAAAGAACAAGATCTCCTTACGGGAATGTGGATATTGGCTACCTATCAATATCCTGATCTGGAGCTGGAGAAGTTAAAACAGGAACTGGAACAAATTTACTATGAGACATGGCTTGAGTTTCGGCCCGACCTCTACCCTTTCGATCAGGTAAAAGTGATCAACAGCGTACTTTTCAATAAACTAAAGTTTGGAGCGAATACGAAGAACTTCCACTCACCCGGAAATTCATTGATCAACGTGGCTTTGGAAACGAGGAAAGGAAATCCGATTACACTTTGCGTGATCTACATGCTCGTAGCTCAGAAGTTGAAGCTTCCGGTATACGGTGTCAATCTTCCGAATCTTTTTATCCTAAGTTACAAAGATGAAAATCATCAATTTTACATTAATGCTTTTAATCGTGGCTTGATCTTCTCCAAACAAGACATCGAAAACTATATTCACGAACTTCACTTGGTGCCACAGCCCTCTTTCTTCGAGCCCTGTACCAGCCTTGAAATTATAAGAAGAGCATTAAGGAATCTTGTAATGAGTTTTGAAAAGATGGGAGAACACGCCAAGGCAGACGAAGTAAAAGTGCTGTTGGTGGAAATCTCCGATGGTGGCGATTTAGGCGTATAATTATTTCACTTTCTTTCGTCTCTCCATTACTTCTCTCCAGGTGGTAATAATAATCTTCTCCTGTTCAAGAAATTTCCGGAAGGCTGGATTCGTCATCGTTAATAGATCTTCTTCACGAGTAGGTCCGGAATTAGATATTTTAGAAAATACTTCAGTAGGCGAAGTACAATGGACAATCACCATGGCAAGACCAGGTTTTAACTGACGAATCGATTCAATGTATTTGGCTGTAACAAAATCTCTCATCTCCAGCTTTGATTTTGGATTGGAGAATTTCCAATCGTAGCCAAGATTGTGCAGATCATCTAATAC
>CAZNCO010000160.1:0-8548 GCA_964571345.1 uncultured Ohtaekwangia sp. | reverse complement strand
ATTCTGAACTGAGTCGCGCAGTGCTGTGCTCACCATTAAATAATCCAAAGACTGCTGCACCCGCCCCCGCCTGGCTTCAATCGCTGATAATACTTTATATGTGCGCTCCAGATCTACTTTTGATTCGATCAATTGATAATAGCTGCGAGCTTCGTTTGCATAGTCAAATGCTCTTTGAATCTCACCTTTGGCTAATTTCAATTTGGCCAAATAATATCGATTGTCGGCCTTATCAATTTTATCAGGCAACGTATCGATCAATCTCCATGCTACTCTCAAAAGAGAATCTGCCTCCGGATAATTCTGTTGCTCAAGCCTCAAGGCACTCAAAAGGTTCAGCAGGTAACCATAGTTGGGATTTTTTTCCTTACCCATCGATAAGGCTTGCATCAAATATTTTTCTGCTTCATCAATTTTCTTACTCGCCAAACAGGCTTGGCCAATATTCATTTGTAAGGTGATAACATATTCTTCCTGGCTAGGCAAATTTTGCAGAACGTCAAGTGACTTCTTAAAGTAATCAATCGCGCGATAATAGTCTTCAAGATCAAATACGCACCACCCAATGTTTGCCAAGCCACGGCTGACAATAACATTACTGTTAAGTGAATCCGCTAGATGAATACTCCTCTCAAAGTTTGAGATTGCCAGTGGAAAATTTCCGCGAATAGAATATGTTGTACCAATCAATATGTATGCCCATGCAAGCCCTTTTTGATAGTGCAAAAAATGTGATAGGCCTTGTGCCTTCGAAGCATATCGGTAAGCAGAATCAACATTAATAAACCGGTAGGTATATGCGATATCGCACAAGAGCAACACCCGATTTGTATCGGCAGGCATCTTACCGAGCCTAAGCTTCATGGAATCTGGGTTTCCCAGATTTTCTTGCGCATAGCCAACTGTGCCAAGTAATAAGATAACAATTAAAACCCAACCCTTCATTTGAAAACATTACCCGATTAGGCAATGTAATTAAAATTCCAATCAAAAGAATCAGATATCTGACAATAGCCAAATTGCCGCAACGAAGTTGACCCAAGGGCTTCTTAAGACGAGCTTTAATCACCGAAACAAGAGTCCCCCCTTTAGGATGCTGAAGCAAGGCAAGAGTAGCCGCGCCAAAACACAAGTGACCGCGCTTTCTAAAGCAACTATCCAGAGAAACTCTCCACCTACTATTTACACAACATGCTTTTTGAAAACAGCAGTAGCGTTATGCCCGCCAAAACCAAATGTGTTGCTCATAGCAGCATTTACTTTTTTACTCACTGCCGTGCGAAGCGTGAGGTTAAGCGATGCAGGAATTGCTTCGTCAATATTTTGCGTATTGATCGTGGGTGGAATCAAATCATTCTTCACCGCCAGAATGGAAGCGATGCCCTCGATAGCACCAGCAGCGCCCAGTAAGTGTCCTGTCGCAGATTTGGTAGCACTTATATTTAAGTGAGACGGGTTTTCTCCGAACAGGCGAATGATTGCTTTGGTCTCACTCAAATCGCCAACGGGCGTAGATGTAGCATGTACGTTTAAATAGTCAATGTCAGACGGTTTTAACTCAGCATCATCAAGTGCCTCTTGCATGCCCAACAATGCGCCTTCACCTTCGGGATGGGTACCCGTGAGATGATAAGCATCAGCGCTCATGCCGCCACCGGCAACCTCAGCGTAGATTTTTGCTCCGCGTGCCTTCGCATGTTCATACTCTTCGAGCACCAGCGCGCCCGCGCCTTCCCCCATCACAAATCCATCCCGGTCTTTGTCAAAAGGACGTGAAGCTTTAGAAGGGTCTTCATTGAATTGCGACAACGCCTTGCTTGCATTAAATCCTCCAATACCTGCTTCATTAATCGCTGCTTCAGATCCTCCTGTCACAATAATATTTGCTTTGCCCCACTTGATATAATTGTATGCGTCTACAATTGCGGTAGTAGAAGTGGCACATGCCGAGATGGTAGTGTAATTCAATCCCATAAATCCATACTTGATCGAAATCCAGCCCGAAGCAATGTCCGCAATCACTTTTGGAATAAAGAAAGGATTGAATCGTGGTGTTCCGTCTCCTTTGGCAAACTCCATTACCTGTTCCTGGAAAGTCTGAAAGCCGCCATTGCCCGATCCCCAGATTACTCCCACTTTTCGTTTGTTGACCATGTCCAGGTTCATACCTGAATCCTTGATTGCTTCATCAGCAGCAATCATGGCATACTGGGTGAACTTATCCATCTTGCGTAACTCCGGACGATCGAAGTAACTATCGAAGTCGAAGCCCTTGATCTCGCAGGCAAATCGGGTTTTAAATTTTGTTGCATCGAAATGAGTAATGGGTGCTGCACCACTTTTACCGGCAACAAGGTTAGTCCAAAAATCAGCAACGTTATTGCCAATTGGTGTGATAGCTCCTAAGCCAGTAACAACAACTCTTTTTGCCTGAATAGTTTTCATTGGATGATAGATGTTAGAATTAGATACTATTTGATACCTGATATGTTTACCTGTTTTTCTTCATAACTCCTGCTAATACATTTTCACGGATCAATAAAAAATCCTTCTCGCCTGTAAGCCTCGTTAGCTGCACAGCAGCCAGCATATTTGTGATCATCATGAGTGCCTTTGTTCGGGGTGTTTCAGAAAAGAAAAAAGCCTTACTTTCTCTGCCTTCCTTAAGAATCGCAGTAACCCATTCCAGGATTTCATTGGCAAATGATTTTAATACTCTTGCCATTTTAGGTTCCACCGTTTTCAGATCAGTGGCCAGTGACCCGACAATGCACACCCGTCCTTCGCTGTGAATAACGTTGTAGATGGAAAGAAAGGCTTTGAGTTTTGTGAGCGAGTCTTTCTGCTTTACAGACTCCTGCAATTGATGCAGTCTTTCAGTATGCGTTTCCAATAAGGCAATACCTAAATCCGTTTTGGTAGGAAAGTAATAGTGGATGGAAGCATTTTTTATCTTCAGCTTCTGGGCAATGTCATAAAAAGAGAACGCATTGTATCCCTGATCGCGCACAAGCGTGTCGGTTAATTCTATGATTTGGTCGCGGGTAGTCATTTCAAATACCAGCGCAAATATACCTACCAAGTAGTAGGTAGACAACAAACGATTATTGATTATTTATTTTTTGCAATGCCGAGATGGATTGAGAATTAAATCAGAATTTAATTTTGGATAGCGCAGCTGGTTCAGTGGGATATTTTAGATCAGGCTAAAACTCTCTGATCAATTGCTCATAAAACCACAAGCTTGTTTGAAAGCTTTCTACGCTCACACGCTCATCGATTCCGTGAAAACCAATCGGGTCAATCATCGGGCTGAACTTGATAATGTTAGTAGAGATCCCTTCAAACTTGCGTGAGTCTGTTGCCCCAATCATCAGGAAAGGCGATACCAACGTTTCCGGATAAGCATGCTGAATCGCGTACGCTACATCTTTAAATCCTTCTCCCTGTTCATCGGTAACAGCAGACGCTTCGGTAAAGATTCCGTTTTTATATTCTACCGTCACACGTGGATCATTGATGATCTTAATGACTTGCTTTTTGAGATCCGCACCTTTGTCCCCAGGTAATAATCTCAAGTTTACATACGCGGTAGCTACTGTAGGGATTACATTGTCTTTGATACCTGCGCTGATAATGGTGGGCACAAGTGTAGTGCGCACCATAGCATTGCCCGCACCGGTCTTTTCATATATTCTCACGAGCACTCCTTTAAACAGCCACGTATTCGCGAAAATCATTTTCTGAAGGAATGGCATCTCCGGACCGAGAGCGCGGATGAAACCCTGCATCGGCACAGAAAATTTTGGTTGAAACGGATTCTCTCTTAGCCTCGTAATAGCTTTCGACAAAATATCGATGGATGTTTCTTTATCCGGCATGGATGAATGCCCTCCGCTTTTTTCCACCGTAAGTTTTAGCGACATGTATCCTTTCTCTGCCGTGCCCAACAATGCAATGGGCTGCGTCATGCCAGGCACTTTTTCTTTTGTGATCACTCCTCCCTCATCCAAAACAAGATCCGCCTGTATATTTCTCTCCTTCATCAATTTTGCAACGGCTTCTGCTCCTCGTCCGCGAATTTCTTCGTCATGGCCAAATACTAAATAGACCGTTCGCTCTGGCTTAAAATTGTCTGCCAATAATTTTTCCACTGCCTCCATAATGGAAATAAGATTGATCTTGTCATCAGCGGTGCCACGACCCCAGATGTAGTTATCTTTTACAACTCCACCGAACGGATCCACGGTCCACATCTTTTGAGTTGCCTCTTCTATGGGCACAACATCCTGATGCGCCATAAGAATAGCAGGCTTGAGTTTCGGATTTTTCCCTTCCCACGTATAAAGCAAACTGAAGCGCGCTACTTTCTCTCGCTTAAGTTGGGCATGGGTAAGCGGATATGCTTTTTCAAGAAACTCATGAAATGCAAGGAATTGATTGGTATCAATCTTCGAAGCATCCTCGCGCGAAATTGTCTGAATGTTAATAGCATCTTTGAAGTTAGCAAGAGCCTTTTCGGTAACCGCTGGAGCCGGAAAGGCAACCTCTTTCCCTTGAATGGATGAGAACGTGATGGTTTTGAAAAGAACAACTGCAAATAACACCAGCACTGCGAAAAGTGACCAGAGAAGGATTTTCTTTATCATGTAACGATCGTTTAATCAGAAATCAAAAATAAACAAACAATCAGGCTTTGCCCCTATGCACATGCATGCTATTTTTAATCGATGGCAAAAGCTGCAGAAAGATCACTCGATGATTTTCTGAAAGGAAAATCAGAAATCACGCTTTCACTGTTTCATCATTTTGTGGATGAGTTCAGGAGAATAGGCAAAGTTACAGTTCACCCGGCCAAAACAATGATTGGCATTGCGACTCCCAGAAAACGCATTGTCTACATTACGCAACTGGGCAAAAATTTTATTCATGTTGTCTTTCCTTTCAACAAGCCCTATTATGACAATCTGTGCTTTCAGAAAATCGCTAATGTTCCAGGCGATCAGCAATACAATCATCACTTCCGAATGCTTTCAAAAGAAGATGTAAATGAAGAAGTGCGCATGTTTATGAAGCTAGCTTATAAAGAAGGGAGTTAAACCCATCTGTGAAACAATGGCAAATTTTTCAATGGCTGCTTCACCGACTGCCTTTGCGCCTTAGCCTCTTTGCGTGAAATTCAAAACGATCAGAGTCTAGTCCTTAAACTCGCTCGTAAAATGGAAATTGATTTCCGGGAAATTATCCTGTACCATCTGCAGCCATGCTTTGGATTCAGCCATGAACACCAGCTTACCATCTTTGTCGAGCGCTATGTGACGCTGCTTTGATGAAATAAACTCTGCCAGCTTCTTTTCGTCCTTGCTGCTGATCCAGCACGCTTTGTAAATATTCTGTGGCGCAAACTCACACGAGGCTCCGTATTCTTCCTTCAAACGGAATTGAATTACTTCAAACTGCAGTGCTCCAACCGTTCCAACTACTTTCTTCTTTCCCAATTCATACGTGAACAACTGCGCCACACCTTCTTCCATCAACTGCAACAAGCCTTTCTCCAATTGCTTCGTCTTCATCGCATCGCGGTTGATCACCTCTTTGAAAATCTCAGGCGAGAAACTCGGGATGCCGGTATACATCATCTTCTCCCCTTCTGTAAGCGTGTCACCGATTTTCAAGTTGCCCGTATCAAACAAACCAACGATATCTCCCGGCCATGCTTCATCTACGGTCTCACGGTCTTGAGCCATGAAAGCTGTTGCATTGGAAAAACGTATCGACTTCTCCTGGCGCACATGATAGTAATTGCTACCGCGCTCAAACTTCCCTGAGCACACACGCAAGAATGCGATGCGGTTTCTGTGCTTCGGATCCATGTTCGCGTGAATTTTGAAAATGAATCCTGTAAACTTCTTCTCGTCCGGAAGTACTTCGCGTGTCGTTGTTTCACGAATCATCGGAGGCGGTGCCAGGCGGATAAATGTATCAAGCAATTCCTTCACACCAAAGTTGTTAACCGCGCTACCAAAGAATACAGGAGCTACCTTTCCATCTAGGTAGTCCTGCACATCTAGTTCCGGATAGACACCATTTAAAAGTTCTACATCTTCACGCAGCTTCGCAGCATAACTCTCGCCAATATAATTATCCAACTCCGGTGAGTTAATGTCTGAGATTTCAATCGCCTCCTCCACCGTCACTTTACTCGGAGTAAAAAGTTTCAAACTCTTTTCGTACAAACTGTACACCCCTTTGAAAGTTTTTCCCATGCTGATGGGCCAGCTCAGCGGATGTACTTTTATTTTCAGCTTCGCCTCTATCTCATCTAATAAATCAAACGGGTCTTGTCCTTCACGGTCGAGTTTGTTGATGAAGCAGAGCACAGGCGTGTTACGCATACGGCACACCTCCATCAGTTTCTCGGTTTGAATCTCCACGCCCTTCACACAATCCACCACCATGATCACGCTGTCCACCGCAGTAAGGGTTCGGTACGTATCTTCCGCAAAATCCTGGTGACCGGGCGTATCGAGCAAATTGATTTTCACATCCTGGTAGTTGAACCCCATCACCGAGGTAGCTACCGAGATACCTCGTTGCTTTTCGATTTCCATCCAGTCGCTGCGTGCGTGGTCCTTGATTTTGCTGCTTTTCACCGCCCCTGCTTTCTGAATGGCGCCACCAAAGAGTAGCAGCTTTTCCGTGAGCGTAGTCTTGCCCGCATCCGGGTGACTAATAATACCAAACGTTCTGCGCTTGCCTATTTCCTGTTCTAAAGTCATGAGTAAAATTCGAGCCGCGAAGATAGGGAAAAGTTAAAAGTTGACGGTTAAAAGTTGAAAGTAGAGAGCAGAAAGTTGAAAGTGGATTTGGCCGCCTGGCCAAGCGAAACTCAAGGCCACCGGCTATGTGATTTCAAAATTACTTGGTAATACGACCGCGTCCGAAGCGAGACCCTGTCGAGAAAGAGAAAAATAAATTTCAACAATACGATCTTTTTGACTCAAATTTACAGTACGCTCGGTGGTTAGCGAGGCGCTTGAGTAGCTCTTCATTCTCTTTCAGAACCTTTGTTTTCCATCAAACCTGCCGGTATAATAATGTAACTAACGTCATAGCCTTTTAGAATTACAAAGTTCTTCTAAAAAAATGATAAACCTCATTGTTAACCAATCTGGACCAAAATAGTTTTGAATAGAATATTTTGAATATGTACAAGAATCCAATCTATTTTATTGCCGTAGTTAGCCTTACGGCCTGCGCTTCGTACATTAAAGTTCCATGCGGCACAGTGAGTGAAAAGCTTCAACGACTTGAGATCAATAAAGAATACGTCTTCCTAGAAAAGAATAATTCGAAAATAATTTTGACTGTTAAAAGAATTGACAGCATCAAAATTGAAGGCACTATATTAGCCGGCCAAGAAAAGAAAACTCTATTTAAAAGCAATATCACAGACATTTCGAAAAGTGGCTCAGATGAACCTATCATTCCATGCAATGAAGCAGATATCCATGCAACCTTACATAACATTGTTGTTGGTAAAGTTTATCAGTTTCAATTAAAAGAGGGAGATAAGGTAAAACTACGAGTTGAGAAGATTGTGGCAGACACGGTTTATGGTGAACCTCATCTTGTATACAGGTACCTGGACTCGCAAACAAATAAAATTGTCACTTCCCGCCAGTATGATTTAAACAACCGGGTGAGTGTCCGAGAGATTGTTGCCGTTCGGAAGAGGCAATTAAATCCCGGAAGAACGTTTCTTCTGATCATTCCACTGGCTGTGATAGCTGATGTCCTCATTACTGTTCAGCCGTTTACGGGGTATTGATCGGGAGAGTTCTAGATTCAAAACGCCCAGTTAATGTTGGTGCCGGACCGCGCAAGCACGATCCGCATTTAACTCTTGCACAGTCATGCCGGACTGCGTTGGCATTTGTGATAGCGTTCCGGCATCTCACCCGAACTCAACATTTACTCCAAACCCTACACGATAGAAAAAATGAGTGGCAGGCCTCTGCCACTAGTTCAGAGTAAACTAATAGACTTGTTGCGATTCCGGTTCTCGTTCCTCGACCGGAATGACAAAGTAGAGAATTGCTTGACGGCCTGGCTCGAGGCGCGCCACCAGGCTGTCGGCAGTCGCCAGTCAACCGCACACGCTCTTTCGGGCTCCAACAAATGCCTCCATCCTTGGCTAAGAAAATTTAAACAGCTTATATTTTGATTACCTTTAACGAGACTATCGAGTGCATGCATTGCAATTATAACACCAAGCAAAGAATGATTTAAGTTTAAACCATGTTAATTGATTTCAAAGAGATTCCGGAGCCACATAAAGCAAGTGGATTACAAGATACTTGGGAATTGTTCTGTCGGGAATTTTTTGCGTTAGGGAAATTTGAGATTCTCGAAGATCCATCTCGAGGCGTGGATGGAGGACTTGACCTTAAAATCAAAGAGGACAAATTGAAATGGTTAGTAAGTTGCAAACACAAGGCGCATTCTGGGAATTCCGTCTCCAATACCGAAGAGATTAATATTAGGG
>CAZNCO010000159.1:0-8561 GCA_964571345.1 uncultured Ohtaekwangia sp. | reverse complement strand
GGATAAAAAGATGATGAAGTATAAAATGATTCCAACTTGGTTAATCAGAAAATCACTTGTTCCGAATGCAAGTGCGACTATAAATGGTAAGCAAAAAAGAGCGATTGCCTTTTTGACTTGACCATTGTAAAATTGACCTAATCCCGGGACAAGAATGTAAAGTAAAGAAGAAAACCACGGGTTTCGTGGTCTCAATTTTTTTTGAAATTCCTCTATGTCAATCAATCAGCTTAAAGAATCTCTTCCAGCGGATCTTGTTCAGGAAGGTTCCGTATTTATCAATCGAAAGCCAGATGAAGAAGCCTTTACCTACAATATGATCTTCAGGCACAAATCCCCAGAAACGCGAGTCCCAGGAGTTGTCGCGGTTATCTCCCATCATGAAGTAGTAGTCTTGCTTGAATACATATTCCGTTACTTCTTTTCCATCAATAATCAATTTGCCATTTTCAATCTTGGCATTTTTGTTTAAATCGTAATCAGTGATTGCTGTGCCATAAATTGACAATGTTGAATCATTTACTGCGATTTTCATCCCCTCCTTTGGGATGGTAAGTGGACCATAATTCTCACCAGTCCATTTCGATGTATATTTTGAATATGGGAAGCATGAACCTTCACTGCGGTTATCGTTGACTAGCTCCACTGAGAGAATGAATGGAAGTTTCTTAATATCTTCAAGCTGCGAAGCTGTCAAATACAGACGATAATAAACTTTCCCTTCGTTATCGTGACCTGGGGCACCATCTAAGTCATCTCCGTCCAATCCAAGAGCTTCCAAATTGCGAGAATGAATTTGGTCTTTCGAAGTAATTTGATATTTCCATCTCAGGCCTTCATGATTCTTAATTGGCTGATCGTTTACAATCAATTGTCTGTCTTTTATTCTCAATACATCTCCAGGAATACCCACACATCGTTTGATGTAATTTGTCTTTAGGTCAACAGGGTAGTCAACCCATTCGCTTCTTGGCACGCCAATGTTTTTTTCCTCATAATTGTTCTCATCAATGCGAGGCACGTGGAATACAACCACATCCTCACGTTTTACATGCGAGATTCCAGGCAGGCGGTAGCTGGGCAACTGCACCCAATCCAGGTAAGAAGGGATGTTGGTGAACCAAATCTTTTGATGCGTAAGCGGAATCTGAAGCGGTGTTCTGGGGGTGCGTGTTCCATAATGGAATTTGCTTACAAACAGAAAGTCATTCACCAACAGCGAATTCTCCATAGAAGGAGTGGGGATCGTATACGCTTCCATGATAAGCCAGCGGATCAATGTAGCGGCCACCACTGCAAACAGCACAGCATCCCACCATTCGCGCAAAGCTGATTTGGGTTTAGCGTTTTCCTCTTTCTTCTTTTCCCAGAATTTCCAGTTCATAATATCAAAACGTGTTAGAATTCAATTTTTGCGGTGCAAAGAAAGGCAAAATATCCTAAAGTCAGAACTTTAAGAAGTCGTCCATGGTATACACGCCTTTTTTGGTGGCAAGCCATTCTGCTACCAGCACCGCACCCAAGGCAAAGCCCTGGCGGCTGTGGGCCGTATGTTTGATTTCAATGTCATCCACTACTGACTGATACCGGATGACGTGCGTACCGGGCACGGGGTCAATCCTGAACGACTTGATGCCAATGGCGTCTTCATTCAGGCTGTCTTCCATGCTCCATGATTTCTTTGCTGGATTGTTTTTTAAGATGCCTTCGGCAAGTGTGATGGCGGTGCCACTGGGTGCATCTTTCTTTTGTGTGTGATGGGTTTCGTCAATGGAGATGGAATAGTCGTTTCTTCCATTCATCAATTTGGCGAGATATTCGTTCAGTTTGAAAAAGATGTTCACACCCAGGCTGTAGTTGGAAGCATAGAAAAAAGCACTTCCTTTCTCGGTGCATTCTTTTTCGATGGCAGCCCTTTTTTCAAGCCACCCCGTGGTGCCGCACACCACCGGAATCTTTCGATCAAAGCAATACCGGAGATTATCCACTACCGCATCGGGTTGCGAAAACTCGATGGCTACATCTGCGCTCCCTTGAAATTTAAGTAGCTCCTCCCGCGTATCTACTTTCCCGGCTATGGAATGATTTCGCTGCAGAGCAATGGCTTCAATTGCTTTGCCCATTTTGCCGTAGCCGATTAATAAAATGTTCATGTTAGAATTTAAGAGTTACCGCCATTCCATACGAGGCGCCTACGTAATAGTTGTTTTGCATTGAGGGCTCTACTTTCACCTTCAGGCGTGGGTTGATATCAAATTCTTTGAGGTGTGCATCCACGTGTGCATCCACCATTTGCAGGATGTAAAAGAACCCGGTGATGATGGTGAAGTAGTCGCGCTGACGCCTGGTAAGGTCAACAATCGTTCTTAGCTGATCTACCTTGTGGCCCTGGGTGGACACTTGTGCTCCGCTGCTTAAGGTTGTAAAAAGCTCGTTGCTGTATTTTATTTCTGCATCGTTATAAAACTTAACCACGGCTATCAGGCCAATCATGCCGCCATACACGAGGGGTACTTTCCAATATTTCTTGTTGTAAATCTGGCCTGCACCCGGCAAGATGGCTGCATAGAAGAGTGCTTTGCGCGGATTGAATTTGGCAGCATACGACTCGACCGTGTACTTCTTTCTGCCTTTCTTGATCAAAATGCTGTCTGACAAAACAGCGGTTGAATCAGGTGCCAGGGTTTTGTCCTGCGCTATTAATTCAACCGAACAACAAAAGATCAACAACAATAACCAAAATCGCATGTCAGACTTTTAGAATATCAAGAATTCTATTCAGATCCTCTACCGACAGGAAGGGAATCCGGATATCTCCTTTTTTGCCATCGCTTCTCACAATAACTTTCGTGCCAAAGTGAGAGGAAAGGCGGGACTGAAGTTGTGTAATTTCTTTGGGTGCCGATGCTTTTGGCGCTTCGCTTTCTTTAGGTGCGCTGGATATTTCGCGTGCCAATGCTTCCACTGCGCGCACCGATAGATCTTCCGACAGCATCTTCTTAAAAATGTAAAGCTGCTGCGTAGGATCTTCAATGCTGATGATGGCCCGGGCGTGCCCCATGCTGATGCGGTTATCGCGCAAGGCAATCTGAATATCTGGCGGCAGTTTGAGCAACCGTAGGTAGTTGGTTACGGTAGTTCTGTTTTTGCCCACGCGGTCGCCCAGCTCTTCCTGTTTTAAATTACATTCTGTAATAAGCCGTTGATAGCTGAGCGAGATTTCGATCGGGTTAAGGTTTTCACGCTGAATGTTTTCGATCAGCGCCATCTCCAACATCTGCTGGTCGTCAGCAGTGCGCACATAGGCTGGCAGCGACTTTAGTCCGGCAAGTTTGGAAGCCTGGAATCTTCGTTCTCCGGAAATCAGCTGATACTGATGGTCAGCTAATTTGCGAACGGTGATGGGTTGAATGATGCCGTGAACTTTGATGGATTCAGAAAGCTCCAGCAAAGCCACTTCATCAAAATACTGACGGGGTTGAAACGGGTTGGTTTCTATTTCTTCAACAGGAATCTCTTCCATGTTTTTGGGTGCGGGGATCACCACTGGACTGGTAACTTCCACTTCCAGTTTTTCGGTTTCTTCGGAGTCGCTCAACAGAGCTTTCAGTCCGCGGCCTAATGCTTGCTTCTTACTCATTTTTGAATTCCGTTTTTGTTCAACACCTCATGCGCCAGGTTTAAATAACTCAGCGCTCCTTTACTTTCTGCATCGTGCACAATGGCAGGTAGGCCAAAGCTTGGCGATTCACTTAACTTCACATTGCGGGGGATAATCGTTTTGAACGCAATGTTCTTGAAGTGGGTTCGCACTTCTTCCACCACCTGATTTCCAAGCGATGTTCTTGAATCGTATAGTGTTAATAAAATTCCTTCTATTTCCAGCTTCGGATTCAACCGGGTTTGAATGATCTTGATGGTGTTCAATAATTTGCCAAGACCTTCCAACGCAAAATACTCGCATTGTACCGGTATGATAACCGAGTCAGCCGCGGTGAGTGCATTGATGGTAATCAAGCCCAGGGAGGGCGAGCAATCGATCAGGATGAAGTCATATTGATCTTTTATTTTGCCCAGAGCATCGCGCATCTTTTCTTCTCGGTGCTCAATGCTCACCATTTCCACCTCGGCACCTACCAGGTCGATGTGGGAGGGAAGAACGTCCAGAAATTTCAATTCATTCTTCACGACTGCCTCGGTTGGGGGTATTCCATCCACCATGCATTCATAAATGCTTTTCTTGATGTCTTTTGGATTCATACCCAGGCCAGAGGTAGAATTGGCCTGAGGATCAGCATCCACCAACAACGTTTTGTATTCCAACACAGCAAGACTGGCAGCCAGGTTAATGGCAGAGGTAGTTTTTCCAACCCCTCCTTTTTGATTTGCAATAGCAATGATTTTACCCATGAATAGTCGTTTTGAACTTGAGAGGGACAAAGATAGCTTTATTGGGGCATCGTGGAACGTTCGTGAAACAATGTTATCCACTTACTTTCAACAAGAAATTAAACATTTGATTCAAAATTCTGTCGTAATCGATGGATTTAGCCCGGATGAGAGGAAAGCATGTCAGGTTGAGCCCCTGTCGAAACCTGATTACCACACAATCGCCTTCGACACGTTGCAATGGTGGATAAGTCTCTTCCAGGTTGCGCGGACGGAAGGTTCAGTGCTTTTGCAACACCTGATCACCGCGCTAATTGTTCACAAGGCCTTGCATGGTTCGCCAGCGAACGCATGCAAGGCTTGTGAATTTGCCGTTTAGCTGGAAGTGAATCGCATGCGAATTCACTTCCAGCTAAATCTAGCTTGCGCGAGCACAGGATTACCACAAGTACATAAGTTGCTGACGCGCAATTTCAGGCTCCTTGCCACGAAGAGCTTATCTGGCGCTGCAATCGTATTTCAATTTTTCGATTGCGTGGTGTGGCCTCGCTTAGGATTTCTAAAAGCGGATTCGCTTAGCAGCGGCAATTTGAAATGCACCTTTTGTGCCATAACTTTATCTTATCTTTGATTATTAAATCGACAGACTCAAATGAAAAACCTGATTTTGCTAATTGCTTGCCTCTCTTTGGCTGGTGTATCGTATGCGCAAGGAAGTGTTGATGAGAATTCAAAAGCCACTTCAGACCAACGTTATGTAAACGAGGCGAATAAAAAGAGCAAGCAGGGCAAAAAGAAAATCTCTACGAAAGAGAAGGTGAAGATTCAGAAAAAGCAGGCACGTGCTGCCGAGCACATGAATACTCAGAAGGCTTCGCGCAGAAAGCCGAAGAAAAAGTAATCCTTATTTCTTTCCCTTCTTGCGGGCTTCTTCGCTCGCCTTCATTGCCTCTTCCAGCTTGGTCATGAACTTTGATTTCTTGCCGGTGCCGGTGGCTGCCTTCTTCTTGTTCTCTTCCATAATGGCCAGAATCTTGTCTTCGTCTACGAACCGTTTGATGATGGCCTGCTGTGCAAATGTCACCAGGTTGGAAACAAAGTAATAGAAACTCAAGCCGGCCGAGAACGAGTTGAGCACAAACATGAATACTACCGGCATGATGTATGACATCGACTTCATCGGGCCCTGCACAGAGCTGATCTGGTTGTTCTGCCAGGTGTAAATAATGGTAGATGCTGTCATCAACAATACAAACAAACTTACGTGATCGCCATAGCCAAACGGAATGGTGAAGGGCAGGTTGATGATTGAATCGTAGGTAGATAAATCTTCTGCCCATAAAAATGGCTTCTGTCTCAACTCAATGGAGATCGGGAAGAAATAGAACATGGCAAACAGGATAGGCATCTGCAACAACAAAGGAATACATCCGCTGAAAGGATTCACTCCTGCCTGCTGGTAGAGCTTCATCTGGTCTTGTTGTGCCTGCGTCATGTTGTCGCCATTCTTTTCCTTGATGGCATCAAGCTCTGGCTTGAGCAATCTCATTTTCGCCATGCCCAGGTATGAGCGGTAGGAGAGCGGAGTGAGCAGCAGTTTTACAAACAACACCAACAGCATGATGATGATGCCGTAGTTGGAAATGAATTTCTCCAGGAATTTGAAAACAGGAATAATCAAGAACTTATTTACCCACAGCAGCGGAGGCCATCCTAAATTAAGATTGCGCGAAAACCCTTCCGTAACATCAGGCAATAACGTGTAATCATTAGGGCCGAAGTAGAAGGAGAAGTTTGCCTTTTTTGTTTTGATCGCATCGGCCGGGAAGCTAAGGCTGAGGTCGGCTCGTTCTACCGTTGTTTTATCATTCGGATCAAAGCTGGTAGCAATGCTGCCGCTGGTGAAGCCACTTTTTGAAATAATGGAGCTGATGAAAAACTTTTGGCGTATGGAAATCCAATTGATCGGTTCTGAAATGGTTTTGGCATCGGCACTGGTTTCGGATAAGCCATTGAAATCGCCATTGCTTGAATAGTAATTGATGGTTGTCTTATTGCGACTGTCATTAATATCTTTTTCCAACAAAGGAATCTGATCAATCCAATTGAAGATAACCGTAGGTGAATCAAAGTTGACGCGATCCGATTCGATGGCGTAGCCGATTTTATACCCATGATCAGGAATGGCGTAGATGTGCTTCAGGTAGCCTCCGTCTGCCATCGATGCGGAATAGGTGATGAAGGTGGTGTCGCCTTTCTTTACTTGCTCTTTGGCGTACTTCAGATTATACAGATCAATAGATCCTGCACTTAAGCTAAAGTGATTTGACTTTGCATCGGCCAGCAGCAAAGGCTTTTGGGTATAGGTCTTGAATTTTTTCAGTTCTACTTCGCGTATGGAGCCGGTTGATGACAACGTTAAACGGAGCACATCGTTCTCTATGTTGGTTAGTTCTTCCTGCCCCCCGAGGAAAGCCGACAAGCTGCCGTATCTTTTTATCGATGCGCTGTCGGTTGGTGCAGGAGCACTTGCAGCCGTGGTGGTGCTGTCAATCTTCGTCAGGCTTTGTTGGGTGGGTGTTGCTTTCTTTACTTCCGGCTGCGGAGTAGGAGAGAAGAAGAAAAAGTACACCATCAAAAGCGCTGCTATCAACGTAAGGCCTATCGCGGAATTCCTATCCATGAGTTATATAGTAATTTGAAAATTAGTCGATTTGAAAATTTGAAAATGACGTTTGAGTTGTTAATTCATTTAATTGTTAACAGACTTCTTATGGTCCATGGCGGCTTCCACAAACTTCACGAATAAAGGATGCGGATTTAACACCGTACTGCGCAGTTCGGGATGAAATTGAACGCCTACAAACCACGGGTGATCTTTTAATTCTACCACTTCTACAAGATTGGAGTCAGGGTTGATGCCGGTAGCTTTCAGTCCTGCATTTTCTATTTGCTCCAGGTATTTGTTGTTGAACTCATAGCGATGGCGATGACGCTCGTGAATAACTGTTTCGCCATAGATGTGGTTTGCCTTTGATCCTTTTTTCAATTTGCAGGCATAGGCACCGAGTCTCATCGTGCCGCCTTTGTTGGTGATTTTCTTCTGCTCTTCCATCATGTCAATCACCGGGTGTTTTGTTTTGGGGTTGAGCTCGGTGCTACTGGCATCAAGGCCCAACACATTTCGCGAGAACTCAACTACTGCGCACTGCATGCCCAGGCAAATGCCAAGGAATGTTATTTTATTTTCGCGCACATATTTGATGGCTTCAATTTTTCCTTCCAGCCCGCGCTCGCCAAAGCCAGGGGCCACCAATACAGCATCCAGTGACCCTAGAATATCGGCCACGGATTCTTTATTTATTTCTTCAGATGAAATCCACTTCAGATTTACCTTGCAATCGTTCTGTGCACCGGCATGAATGAACGCTTCTGCAATAGACTTATAAGCATCCGGAAGCGAAACATATTTTCCTACCAGGCCTATCGTAACTTCGTTTACAGGGTTTTTAAGCTTTCCCAAAAATGCTTTCCATTGCTCCAGCTCAGGCTCGTGTTTGGAAGTCATTTTTAACTTGGCCAGCACACGCTCATCCAGTTTCTCTTTCTTCATCAACAGTGGTACATCGTAAATCGTGTCTGCATCCATTGCTTCGATTACAGAGTTTACGTTTACGTTGCAGAACAGGGCCAACTTCTTTCTGATCTCTGCCGACAAAGGAAGTTCCGTGCGGCAAACGAGTATATCAGGTTGAATTCCGTAAGAGAGTAATTCTTTTACAGAATGTTGAGTCGGTTTTGTCTTTAATTCTTTGGCTGCCTTCAGGTAGGGGATCAGCGTGAGGTGGATCACCATCGAGTTGTTGGCACCCAGATCCCAGCGTACCTGGCGCACCGCTTCCACGAAGGGCAGCGATGCGATATCGCCCACGGAGCACACACTTTCTGTGATAATGAAATCGTATTGACCGGTTTCGCCCAGCAGGAAGAAGTTGCGTTTGATCTCGTCTGTAATGTGCGGTACTACCTGTACGGTTTTGCCGAGGTACTCTCCTTTGCGTTCTTTGGTAATGACGTTATTGTAAATCCTGCCGGTGGTTACGTTGTTGGCCTGCGAAGTGCGCACGTTTAAAAAGCGCTCGTAATGCCCCAGGTCGAGATCCGTTTCGGCT
>CAZNCO010000158.1:0-8578 GCA_964571345.1 uncultured Ohtaekwangia sp. | reverse complement strand
ACACCGAACGTTGTTCGAAAACTAAAACTACAAATTTACACTGAGCCCCTTGTTATCATTAGTCCTTCGTTGTCCAACGCCTCCAGTACGTTTTTGTGTTGCATTAATTCTGCCTTGTCCTTAATGTCTGTATAAGGCATGTATTTTTCATGCCATATTTGATTCGCCCCCAGTACCTTCTGATAATTTCGGGTTGCCAAATTCAACTAGCCAAGCGTCCCCGTTGTCAAACTCAACGATTTTTGGTTCATATGGCTCAGCCGAAATTCTAATTCTCATTGTTGTCTGTTAATAAGTCAAATGTTATTGTTTTCAAAGTCTCTGTCCAGAAGCCCAGCGCATGAGATACACTTTGTTGTGTGCAGGTGGCGATCCCATGACATCTTGTCCAATACGTTCCCTACCAACTTGCTACTATTTTCCACTTGTCCAACGGAAAATTCGGGTCTACAAATTTGTATCTGAGTCCTTTACCTTCCTTAGTCTTAAAATGCATTATGTTACTTGCTTGTCTCCATTCGTTTGGTCCAACTTTAACAATAATCAACTGCTCAAAAAATTGTCCGTTTCGAGCGAAGTAGTGTAGACTAATCATCAAAGATGTCGCCTTAAAGGACCGAATGTCAAGGGGTGTCATACTTGGTTCTCCGGGGCCAATATTAAACGGGCTAAAAGTTGTGGTTTCTAATATACCGTTACTTGGTGGGTTAAGAATCTTAAGCTCGTCATCGTACGCTGTTACGTTAAAATATCCGGTTACATCAAAGGCCGTCTCAGTTCCTTCAAAATTTACCGGGGTCATGCGCGCAACCTGTTTCTCTTCATTACACCAAGAGAATTGAAATCTAGGGAGGCTGTTAGCTCCTTTGGCTGATGAGGATATTTGGGTTTGAGTCAGTTCATGGATCAATTTCTGTTGATCTAATATTTGCTCAGCGTGCTTTTTGTTTAGATCGGTTATCTCCCTCGCGTATGATTCGCTAATGTCTCGTTGTAGTTTGTGTAGATTGACGATAGTATCTTGTCGTTGTTGAGCGAGAACTGTTTCTTCTTGACTTCTTATTTTCTCTTGTCGAGAACTCTCATAAGTTCTGAGGAACGTAAATATTATCACACAACCGCCCGAAATTGCGATTATGATGTCGTAGGTAGTTAGTAGTTCCATACGAATCTTTATTCTCATTCTTATATAGTATACCTAGCCACTGGCACACAACATTTCACCATATCCACTTTATGCACCTAGCACGTTATTGCATTTCAAGATAAAGATTGCCCTTTTAATATCCCAACGCCCCTTTTTGCTATCTTTAAATAATCTATCCCGGTGCAATGGGCTATACCGAAAGCACTCAAGAGGCAGGTATATCGGATAGATTAATTCCTTGCCCGTCCCTCTACTTCCCTGCCACTTGCTCCACTCGTTCTCCACCTGCGCTGCACTTTCGCTCCACTCGTAAGGTAGTGCGATGGTTGTGCTTGAAATTGATCAGAATTTTTCGGTCTGCCATCCGCCATCGGCTGCCCACTTTTTTTTAAGAAATATTTCAGCCCGACAATGGATGTCGGGCTGCCCAGCGATACTTGTTAAAAAAACAAACTTTTAATATGGCTGCTATAGTAAACAACCTCCTCATTAAAGGCGTCAGCGGCACATTTGGCAAAACCATTGTATTTAAGCAATGGCGCAACAAAACCATTATCGCCAACTACTCCCCGCCTACGAAGAAACAAAGCGAAGCGCAGAAGGCCAACCGCAGCAAATTTCGGAAGGCCGCCACCTGGGCGCATACTGTGCTGCAAGACCCAGTACAAAAAAATTATTACCAGGAAAAGGCAAAAGAGCTCGGGCTACCCAATGCGTACACTGCGGCCATTACAGATTATATGCGCTCGGCAACCGTGCACAAGGCGGGTGAAGTCCGTGACGGCATCAGCTATAATGTTTCCAAAAAAGATTTCAGCATCAGCAAGGCAGAAGTGCAGGTGCGTGATGAAGCGGGCACATTGGTGGAAACAAAATCAACAGCGGCTATGTCGAATGGCGATTACATCTTTGAGCTACCCAATTATCCTGCTACCTATTCACTGATTTGGTATGTAACGGATGCTGCAAACAATGTGAACGCAATCACGCTACGACTTTAACGTAAGGTGAATTACCGCTTTACGGGTTGTCGGATTTCTTTTTATCATCAAACAGCATGCGCACGGATGGTCCGTAGGTGTCATCGAACTGTCCTTTCCGCAAACTCCAGATAAAGGCCACCAAAAAAAGAATGGCGATGGTAAGCGATACACTGATGAGCAGGCCGATGATGATCATGCGTTTGAATTTTTGGTAGAGAGAATTTTTTTAGAGGCCAACTGAACCGAAAGAGAACTGAAGGCAACCACACTAATGCTGCTGATGGGCATAAGTATAGCAGCTACCAACGGACTCAGATTTCCGGTAACGGCAATGCCCAGCGTAATGAAATTGTACATGAACGATAATGCAAACGAGGCTTTGAGAATCTGAACGGAGCGCTTACTCAATTTTAAAAACTGATCGAGGTTTTCAAGTTTTGTTCCGTCAAGGATAGCATCACAGGCAGGAGTGAACACTCCCTGATCATCTGAGACAGCAATGCCCACATCACTTTGTTTCAATGCCCCCGAGTCGTTTAGTCCATCGCCCACCATCATTACGTTGAAGCCATTCTGTTGCAGGTTGTGAACGTACTCCAGCTTCTGATGTGGATCTTGTTCAAACAAGAGGTGAACCGGTTCGGGGAAAATTTCGCGCATGCGTTTTTCTTCACTTGCCTTGTCTCCTGATACCAAAGCCGTACAAAGATTTCCGAGTTTCTTAACCAGGTTCTTCATGCCGGTGCGCAAGCTTGTTTGCACCTGGTAGTAGCCGCGCACTTCGTCATCAATCGATACGTATGCGGTGCTGAATAATTTTCTTTCTACAGCCATCACTCCGCAAAATTCTGCTGAGCCGATTTTAATTCTGCTGCCTTCAACGGTTCCTGCTATTCCTTTGCCTGCCTGCTCGCTAAAGTTTTCAACCGCGAAAAGTTTTTTTGCTTTGATCGATTTACTGATCAACTGACTCAGCGGATGCACCGAGTTCATCGTCATGGATTTTACAAGAACTTGTTCTTCGGGCGTGAGGTCGCCAACAAAGTTTACGTCTTCGGCACCTTGTGTCACCGTTCCTGTCTTATCAAATACAATGGAGTTGATGTTTGCCATCTTCTCGATCACTTCTGCATTTTTAAGATAGAGCCCATGCCTTCCCATAAAACGCATGGCATTTCCATACGTGAAAGGAGCCGTCAGTGCCAGCGCGCAGGGGCAGGCCACCGTGAGCACAGCAGTAACCACCAGCCACATGTTTGTTGAATCGATAAAATACCACACCATTCCTGTGGCGATGGTGAGTGCAAGCACAGCCCACGTAAATTTTCGTGCAGCGCGATCAATGATTTTTTTGTATTCGCTTTCGTGCTGCTTTTGAAAGGCAGCATTATTCCAAAGTGAGGTGAGATGGCTTTGCGATGTTGGTTTTTCAACCGTCATTTCCGCTGATGAGCCCACGAGTCTTCCGCCCGCAAATACGCCCTCGCCTGCTTTCACTTTTACCGGACGCGATTCGCCCGTAACAAAACTGTAGTCGATGTATGCTTCGCCATTGCGAAGGGAACAATCGGCAGGAATCACTTCTCCATTTCTGATTTTGATGCGATCGCCTTTTACAATTTCATAAATGATACTCGGTATCCACTCACGGTCTGCCCATTTATAGATAGCCAATGGAAAATAAGATTTATAATCGCGATCAAAGGCAAGTGTATCGTAGGTTTTCGATTGAAACCATCTTCCAATCAATAAGAAGAAGACAAGGCCGGTAAAAGAATCGAGATAGCCGGGTCCTGTTGCCGAAAGAATATCATAGGCACTGCGGAAATACAAGGCAAAAAATCCCAGCGCAATAGGCACATCAATGTTGATCTGCTTTTGAGAAAAACTTTTCCATGCGTTGAGGATGTAATCTTTTCCGCTAAACGCCAGCACGGGAAATGCCAGCGCGAGGTTCAGATACGAAAAGATTTTCTGCAACGATTCATCACCTTTATCTAATCCAAGGTATTCCGGAAAACTCAGGAGCATGATGTTGCCAAAGCAAAACCCCGCTACGGCAAGTTGTGCTACCGTTTTCCTGGTTTCATCGCTGGCCGATTTTTCGGGCTGTGCCAGATGAATGGAGGGCGGATATCCAACCACGGCCATCGCGCTTGCGATTTCGCTTAAATTAGTTTTCTGTGGATTGAAATCAATCGTTACGGTTTTCTTCGAAAAGTTCACTTCTGATTTAATCACTCCCGCTTTCAATTTCGGAAGTCGCTCCAGCAGCCAGAGACACGATATACAATGCACTGCGGGTACTTTGAATTCAACTTTTGAATAGTCTGCTGAATCAAAGGTTAAAAGTTGTTTGCGTACGTTTGCTTCGTTGAGCCAATCAAACTCGTGGTTAACAGCGCTGATGGTCTGGCCCGCGTTTTTATCGATGGAATAATATTCGCAAAGGTTATTCTGTTGCAGCAGATCGTAAACCGCTTTGCAGCCCGAGCAGCAGAAATTCTTTTCATCGAACTCAATAATGGTTTCTTCGCAGGGCTGGCTGCAGTGGTAGCACACAGCCTCTACAATCACTTCATGCTCCATCCTTTAATCGAAATAATAAAACGAGAGTTTGTTCTTGTCATTCTGAATTGCATTTTGATTCAAAATTTCACGAATGGATCTGCCCATTATGAGCAGCGGATGATCTGCATTTACCGCCAGCTTCAGCATGTGTTCATATCCTTTGCCAGAGCCGATGGGTACAATGCCTACATCCGAAGAATATTCCTTTACGAAATTTACGAGATTTTGCTCAAATGCAATCTGCTCATCATCTGAGGGGCTGTTGGTAACAATGGTGATTTTTCTATTTTTAAATAGTTGCGGAAAAAGATTTACAAAGGATTTCAGCGCAATAGCAACGGAATAATCATAATCCACCAGGATAAGAATCTCACCAATGCTTTGCAAGCCTTCGCCTGTAATACACACCGCACAGCCGAAGTGATTGGCGGCATCCGTTGATGTTTTTTTCTTAATGAATTCAATCGCTTCACTGTCTGAGCTGGCTACAATCAGCAAATCGGCAAACATGCTGGATATGGCTGTTGCGTTGGGCGACAATTTTGAATGAATGAAATCAAGGTCCATTTCAAGCCGTTCAGCTTCCGCCTGCCAGATCACTTGCGCTTCAGCTTTTTCGCGTCCGCGATCGGGCTCGTCCAGGTCTTTGCTTCCATTCTTATCAGAAAGAAAAAAGGCAAAGTACTTGGCGTCCTCTTTGTTGGAGAACGCATTGTTCAGCTCCGCCAGGTTTGTAGGTGATGACGACTTATCTATCGGAAAAAGAATCCGCATGTTCATCGCTATTTGATTTTGTAAGTCCAAACGGGGCACGCAATATGATTCACTACATCTTCAGCCAGGCTGCCGGAGAGTAAGTGTGCAAGTCCTTTCCTTCCATGAGTAGACATCGCAATGAGTCCGGCCTTTTTGCTTTCTGCAAAATTTTTCAAGCCTTCTTCTTCGCTCAGGTCGTTGTAAATATTAATCGTGAAGTTCTTCAACATGAAGCGCTTTGCAAATGCTTTCAACTCAGGCAAGGTTTGTGCATCTTTCCTGAAGATAGCGGGCGTGTTGATGAACACCAGGTGTAACTGTGCCTTCAGAAAATCCTGAATCCGTTTTACCTGTTCCATCAGGTCTTCATTTTCCTCGGTGGAGGAAATGGCATACACAATATCTTTAATGTCTTCAAGCTTTATCGATTTCCGAATCGCTATCACCGGCATGCTTGCCTGGCGAACTATCTTTTCTGTATTCGATCCGATAAAAATGTCGCGTAAGCCGGAGGTGCCGTGTGTGCCCATGATGATAACTTCAGCAGACCACGCATCGGCAACAGCCAAAAGCTTGGTAGAGAAGTTTCCGAACTCAACAGAAGAACTTATTTTCAATCCGGTATCTGCCCACTTTGCCCTGATTTTATCAAAACCTTTTTCGGCTTTTTTCTTCATGTCGTTGTAAAACGCTTCTTCAAAAGAAAGCGCAGGCATTAACGTGGAATCATACATCACCGGCAGCTCTACAATGTGAACGAGTCTGACCTCGCCTTTACTTTTAAGCGCCACATTGATGGCAAATTTTACAGCTTCCATGGAGGGAACTGAAAAATCGACTGGCACTAATATCTTTTTCATATTTTCAGGATTTTGCTCTTGTCAAAAAGAATTTAAGAAAAGAGATTTTCAATAAATCCTTTTTCTTTTTCTTTTCGAGAAGTGGATGATCAAAAGTACATAGGCAGGCTACCGTCCATTATGATAGCTATCAAAACGAAATATGACTTTTATCAGGAATTTTGCAGGTGCTTACGCGATGATCAGATCGGCTTGGCGGGCGAGTTTTTTTGAATCGACTACGCGGATTTTTTTTCCTTCGAAGGCAATCAGTCCGTCATTTTTAAATTCTGAAAGGAGGCGGATAACCGTTTCGGTGGCGGTGCCCACAATGGCAGCAAGATCTTCGCGCGAAAGAGCGAGGTCAATTAATACACTGCCTTCACCTTCCATGCCGTAGGTTTCTTTTAGCATGAGCAAGTTTGCGGCAAGGCGCTCGCGCACCGACTTATGAGCAAGCTCGGCCATGCGCTCTTCCATAATTCCCATTTCATGACAGATCGCTTTCACCACGCGCTTCATGAAGGTTGGGTTTTTCTGGAGCACTTCAAAGAAATTTTCTTTCGTGATATAACAGATCTTAGCATCCTCCAGCACGGTGGCCGAAGCGCCATACAGCTCTTCGCTCATCAGCGCACGATATCCTAAGAAGTCGCCAGGCTTGGCGATGTAGATGATGTATTCCTTTCCCTGGATGTTGTTTTTGTAAACCTTCACCTTGCCGGCATTCATGCAGTATAACCCGGTGGGGCGAGTGCCTTCGTAAAAAATATTCTGACCTTTCTTGTATACAATACAGGTTTTGTGGCTGTTGATTCTATTCAGATCATCAGGTTCAAGCCCCTTAAAAAGAGAATCTTTAAGGTGTTCGCACAAATGGCAATCTGCTCTAAACTCTGTTTTGGCCATGGTGAAAATTCGTTAAAAAATAATTTTACTCCAAATATGGCTGATTGCAAACAAAAAAAGCCGCGTTTGGGCGGCTGAACGCGTATATTAATTTTAAGAAACTTAAATTCTATTTGATTTCACTGGGGCAGGTGCCTTAGAATAGGTGGGGCAAGTATATTGAGTGCATGCCGAAACAATGGCTGCCATCAACAAAAGAACTGCGATCGTTTTTTTCATCTGTTTGTAGTTTTTGGTTTTAAGGGTCAGATAGAATGGCCGAAATTCATACCGCTGGGTTTAGAGAATCTTAGCGGCCATTTCACAACTGCTTTAAGTTTTAAAGTAATTTTCAAAGATAAGAGGCTTCCCTTAAAATTATATCACCATTAGAAAAATACTTATCGGCCAAATGCCGAACATTAATTGGCGATATTTGGTTTATAACAACAATCACTTAGAATTTCTTCATGCTCGGACATCGGTTTTCTAAATACACACCACCGCCACAGGACGGGAAGTCAAACTTTGAAAAATTGCTGAATGTTTTCATGCAATTGCTGCTTATCACTTCCGGAAATGTAGCCGAAGCCCTGCAATGGCTCACCGAAGTTGACAAACAATATGGTCTTACCAATGCTGATTATGGCATTGGCGATTTTATCGAAGACCTTAAGAAGAATGGATATATCACAGAAGAGGGACCAAACGGAGAATTCAAATTAAAAGCGAAAGCCGAACAAAACCTGCGGCAGTCTGCACTGGAAGAAATTTTCGGCAAGCTGAAACGCACCAAGCCGGGTGGCCATCAAACTCCCCACAACGGGAGGGGAGATGAGCCTACCACCGATAGGCGCGATTACGAATTTGGCGATACGCTGGAACAAATTTCGATGACCGATTCATTGCGCAACGCGCAGATCCATCATGGCTTCGAAGATTTTTTCATGACGGAAGATGACCTGGAAGTGGTGGAGAACGAATTCAAAGCGCAGACTTCCACCGTGCTGATGATTGATATTTCGCACTCGATGATTTTGTATGGAGAAGATCGCATCACTCCTGCAAAGAAAGTGGCGATGGCTTTATCAGAATTGATCACTACCAAATATCCGAAAGACACACTCGATATTTTGGTGTTTGGTGACGATGCCTGGCAAATTGAAATCAAAGACCTGCCTTACCTCAGCGTAGGGCCTTATCACACCAACACTGTGGCGGGTTTGGAATTAGCAATGGGAATTTTGCGCAGAAGGAAAAACTCGAACAAACAGATTTTCATGATCACGGATGGAAAGCCCACGTGCATCAAGCAGGGAATAAAATATTATAAAAACAGTTTTGGGCTCGACCAGAAAATTTTGCACAAGACCCTTGACCTGGCCGTACAGCTT
>CAZNCO010000157.1:0-8684 GCA_964571345.1 uncultured Ohtaekwangia sp. | reverse complement strand
CCACCACACTGTGCTGTACCAATGGTCCTCCTGATGGCGCTTTGAAATATGGGTTATTCTTTTCCTCCGTTGTATGAGGAGCGTGGTCGGTAGCGATCACGTCAATGCGATCGTCCAACATAGCGGCAAAAATTGCCTGTTGATCTGCCTCAGTTTTGATGGCCGGATTCCATTTGATCCGTGTGCCAAGTCTTTCGTAGTCAATCTCGTTAAACCACATGTGATGAATGCACGCCTCAGATGTGATTTTCTTTTTCTCCAACGGAATCGAATTTTCGAACAGTTTTGTTTCAATAGCGGTGGAGATGTGAAGAATATGAAGTTGTGTTCCGAATCTTTTCGCAAGATCGATCGCAAATGATGACGACTTAAAACAAGACTCTGCGTTGCGAATGGTGGCGTGGAGGCGAATGGGAACGTCATCCCCATACTTCGCTTTGAATTCCTCTGAATTTTTTCGGATGGTAGGTTCGTCTTCGCAATGAGTCGCGATTAATCCCGGAAAACGTGAAAAGAATCCTTCCAGTGTTTTTGGATCGTCAACCAAAAGATTCCCGGTAGACGAGCCCATGAATATTTTCAGTCCGCAGACTTTTGATATATCTGTTTTTAAAACCTCCTCCAGGTTGTCGTTGGCAGCTCCCATGAAGAAGGAATAGTTGGCCAGGGATGTTTTGGCTGCAATTTGATATTTATCTTCCAATAACTGCTGCGTGAATACAGGCGGCACTGTGTTGGGCATTTCCATGAAACTAGTCACTCCTCCTGCCACTGCGGCACGGGATTCAGTGAAAATATTTCCTTTATGGGTAAGCCCCGGCTCACGAAAGTGCACCTGATCATCAATAGCGCCCGGCATCAGATAGTTACCGTTGGCATCCAGCACATCAGCATGGGCTGCTGAGATACTTCCTGCAATTTTCTCAATAAAGTTTCCGCGAATAAGTACATCGGCCTCAAAGACCTTGCCTTCGTTTATTACTTTTGCGTTGGTGATAAGTGTAGTTTTCATCGATTGGTAAAGATACGAGAGAAAAATCATGCAGTGGTCAGAATTCAAATTGAACAAACAACTTTTTCAGGCGATCGAAGAAGCCGGCTATACTTCTCCCACTGAAATACAAGAGAAATGTATACCCCTCATTTTGGGTGGGCAGCAAGTGATTGGTGTGGCCCAGACTGGCACAGGAAAAACAGCGGCCTACATGCTGCCCTTGCTTATGAAAGTGAAGTATGCTCAGGGCAATGAACCCCGGGCATTGGTACTGGTGCCAACAAAAGAACTGGTATTGCAGGTAGTGAATGTGGCAAGGCAACTTTCAAAATATACCGATCTCAGAACGGTGGGCATTTATGGTGGTATTGGGCCAAAGGCGCAGATGGAAGAAATTGAAGGAGGCGTTGATCTGATTGTCGCGACTCCTGGAAGGTTCATGGAGATCTACTTGAAAAATGCCTTGCCCACAAAACAAATCAAGACATTAATTCTTGACGAAGCAGATCGCATGATGGATATGGGTTTTATGCCCCAGCTTCGAAAAATTTTTGAAGTGATCCCATCTAAAAGACAGAACTTACTTTTCTCGGCCACCTTTCCTGAAAAAGTGGAAAGACTATCACAAGAGTTTTTGGAGTTCCCGATAAAGATTGAAATAACGCCTCAGGCAACACCCGCACGGCAGGTAAGTCAGCAAGTCTATCATATTCCGAACCTGAGAACGAAAATCAATTTCCTTGAACATCTTCTCGCTGACCAGGAGATGTTTAATCGTGTAATGATTTTCACGCGCACGAAAGAAAATGCCGACAATGTTTTCAAATTCATCGAACGAAAAAATCTCGGACCTGTGCGTGTGATTCATTCCAACAAAGGACAGAACAGCCGCATCAATGCTATGAATGAATTCAAGCAAGGTGAAATTCGTGTTCTGGTTTCAACCGATGTTGGCGCCAGGGGAATTGATGTAGAAAAAGTTTCACACGTGATCAACTTTGATGTGCCAGTCTTATATGAAGACTATGTGCATCGGATCGGAAGAACAGGCCGGGCATTTCAGGAAGGGACGGCAATAACTTTCGCAACCAAAGCAGAGCTGTATCACGTTGATAAAATTGAAAAGCTGATACGCGAAAAAATCCCAATAAAGAAATTGCCTGCTGAAATTGAAATAGAAGAAACCCCGTTTGAAGAAGCACAGGAAATGGCTCGCGAGATTGATCGTCAGAAACGGAGAGAAGACCCGGAATATAGGGGTGCGTTTCATGACCGGAAGAAATAGGAGATTCTAATTCACGTAAAGAACAAGTCCCTTCAAATACTCTCCTTCCGGATGAAAAATTGAAACCGGGTGATCGGCAGGCTGACCAATGTGCTGTAAAACTTTTATCTCGCGCCCAGCTTGAATGGCGGACGAAACAATTGTATCGTAGAATAATTGTTTGTCCACTACTTGCGAGCATGAGAATGTGAATAAAATCCCGTTTGGTTTGATCATTTTCATCGCTTCTGCATTCAATCGCTGATAGCCTTTCATCGCCTGATGGCGAGAGTCTTTATGTTTTGCGAAAGCTGGCGGATCAAGAATGATTACATCATACACATCTTTTTTATCTTTGAGAAAATCAAACGTGTCGGCCGCTACACATTCATTCGCAATCGGATCAAACCCGTTTAACTCTATATTTTTCTTCGTGAGTTCAATCGCTTTCGCGGAAGCGTCAACCGAGTGAACAATAGAAGCGCCAGCATTCAAGGCATAAACAGAAAACCCACCGGTGTAACAAAAAGTATTCAGGACAGAGAATCCCTTGCTCATTTCTCCAAGCAATTTTCTGTTCTCACGTTGGTCGAGAAAGAATCCGGTTTTCTGTCCTTCCTCCCAATCCACATAAAATTTATTTCCATGCTCAGTCACAACATGCGGCACAGCTCCCATCCCAAGTAAATATTCATTCTCTGTTTTTCCCGGCAAGGTGGTTTGGCTCTTGTAATAGATAACATGAATTTGTTCTGCCAAAGTTTTTTTGATGGCCTCTGCAATTTCAAAACGCTGAAGGTGCATGCCCATAGAATGCGCCTGCATCACCGCCACTCCGTTATAGACATCAATGATCAATCCCGGTAGCCCATCTCCTTCACCATGAATAAGGCGATAACAATTCGTATGTTCGTTGATAACACCTGCAACAGAGCGAAGGGTAAAAGCATTCTTGATTTTGTGATTAAACAAGGTTGAGTCGGGTGCAAGATTCCCGAAATAAATAATGCGTACAGTAATAGTGCCCTTTTGGTAATGGCCAAACCCCAGTGTTGTTTTGTTTGACGCCTTCACTTCAACCCAATCTCCATCTTGCGGAGTTCCTTCTGTGCGTTCAATCGCTCCTGAAAAAACCCACGGATGGAAACGCAATACCGAGGCTTCGCGCCCTCGCTTTAAGAAAATAACTGCTTGAATTTTGATCATGCGAGTAGTAGACTAGTTGCTTGTATATGGCAGGTAAAATTAGACTAATAACTTCAGTTTACCGACTCACCATTCCAGTTGTAGCCTTTGCGAGTTACTTTATTCTGACAGGAATGACTTAAAAGTAAAACGGCTGGTCTTGATGCAGTATGAAATTATGTCATATTTTTAATCATGAACCCTTTTGGCATAACTTTCGTTAAAAATGTCCTACAAAATGAATGATAAGTTGGCGTTGAACGTGCGAAAAAAATAAAATCATTAAACTTTTTGAAGGCCTTCAACGTCCCAACAGATAAAATTAATATCAAAGTAAAAAGCACTATGAAAAATTTTGGATCTCTTCTTTTGGCGGCTGTTCTGGGAAGCATGCTGACCATCGCCACCTTTAAGTGGATTGAAAAAGACCCAAGTAACAATGTGAGGATTGAACACATCAATGGACTACCAGCTTCTCAAGTGGCGTTTAGGGTCAATGAAAAAGGAGAAGCTGTGCCGTTGGATTTCACTGGTACCGCTGAGAAAGTAACGAAAGCAGTTGTGCACATTCGCTCTACGCAAACGGGTAGCGTGGTAAGTCGCGAGCGCGAAGACAATGATCCATTCCGATTTTTCTTTGGGCCTAATGGTCAGGGACAAAGTGGCCCAAGCGTAAGTTCTGGATCTGGGGTAATCATTAACGAAAACGGATATATTGTAACCAATAATCATGTGGTGCAGGATGCTGATATTGTAGATGTAACATTGAACGACAATCGCTCTTTCAAAGCTGAAGTAATAGGTACTGATCCTGATACAGATCTAGCCGTAATCAAAATCAGTCAAAAAGAATTGCCATATCTCTCCTTCGTAAACTCTGATAATTCTAAAGTAGGAGAGTGGGTGCTGGCTGTTGGAAATCCGTTCAATCTTAATTCAACCGTTACAGCTGGAATCATCAGTGCGAAGGGAAGAAATATTAATATTATTAATTCAAATAATCCTGCTTTGCGCCAAAACCCAAATCAGGGAAGTACGGCCATTGAGTCGTTCATTCAAACGGATGCCGCTATCAATCCAGGAAATAGTGGTGGCGCCTTGGTAAACCTTGAAGGAGGTCTTCTCGGAATTAACACAGCTATCGCGAGTCCAACTGGTTCGTATTCGGGTTACGGTTTTGCGGTGCCGGCTAATATCATAAGCAAGGTTGTTGAAGATTTAATAGCTTTTGGAACAGTACAACGCGGTTGGCTGGGTGTAAGCGTTCGCAGTGTAGATAGTGACTTGGTGAAAAAGGAAGACCTTTCTGTGAACGAGGGAGCATATGTGAACGATTATGGAAACATGGAGGACAAGAGCGCTGCCAAGGAAGCGGGAATAAAAACAGGCGATGTGGTGGTGAAACTGGATGAAACACCAATCAAATCAAGCACAGCACTTATTGAATACATCGGACGAAAAAGACCTGGCGACAAAATTTCGGTAACTGTAAACAGGAAAGGAAAGGAAGTTGTCATTCCTGTAACACTTAAGAATCGCGAAGGTAAATTTGGCACCATCAAGCGCGAAGAAAAAGACGCAGTTACGTCTCTAGGAATGGAATTAGAAGACATTGATGCTAAAACACTGAAGGGTTTGGATTTAAGCAATGGCGTAAGAGTTAAGGCACTCTCCAATGGCAGGGTTGAGAAATATACAGACATGAAAGAAGGATTTATCATTACTCATATTGATAGCACGCCCGTGAAATCAGTCAAAGAGGTAAATGAGATTTTAAAGAGGAAAAAAGCGGGTGATAAATTAATTTTCGAAGGCGTTTACCCGGACTTTCCAAGAGAGTATCTATACGCGATGAAGTTTTAAATTTTAGGGATTTTGGAAAATTCCAGAAGAATTTATAATCTTAAAAGTGTTTTAACCCAAGTAAGCATGAGAAGGTTATTCAGAAAAGGAGAACGTGTTCGCAGCAAGACGGACGGAAAAGTGATGGAAGTTCTCAAGTACATTAAAAACAAAGTAGTAGAAGTAAGATGGTTCGATCTTTATTCCAAGGAGGTTCGCACCAACAAAATACCTGAAGACAAGCTTTCGAAGGCAGCGTAATATAAACCCCGGCTAACGGCCGGGGGTTTTATTTCTTTACCTCTTCCCAAAAAGTTTGGATCAATTCATTCAACTGAAGCAACTCTCCTTTGCCTATTTTATCCTTTGAATGAATAGTGATGATCTTGTTAATTAAGTCAACTGAAGTTTTTTCACCTGTGCCAGCTTTATGAGCGAGGGTTATGGCAAATCCCTCCGTGTGATAAGGCTGCGTCAAATAGAATTTAGTGCGCACATTCTCCAGAAAGTATAAAATCTTTTTAGCCGCAATGGCCTTATGATCGGCTTTCTCATAGAATAGTCGGCTAACGGTGCCAATGAATTCAAGGGAAGAATTGGTTAACGGTTTGATGATTGGAATAATTCTTTGTGTTCTTTTTGATTCAAAAATCAGAAACGCGAGCAATGTTAAAATACTGATGTAGTAAGCCCAACTTAAGGATTCATTGCCAAGAATAAAGCGAAGCGGAGTTGCCGCTTCCATCCGTCCGAGGTGATAAAATTCTATCCAATATGTTTTTTCGGGGGGTAGGTAGGATAGAAGAGAAGATACTAACAGCTGATTTTGGTCATTTAGCAAATAGATATTGGTGAATATCATTGGTGTAGAGCAAAAGATAAAATAGCCTTTCCCATAATTGATGCGAATGGCCACAGCGTTGCCCATATCATTTTTGGCAATTACCAGTGCCGGAGCAGGCTTCGTGAAAATGAAGGCGGTGTCTGCCTTAGCTAAAAAGTTGTGAATGTTATTGCGCTTGAAATGAAAAGCTTTTGTTGTATCCGAAGATAAATTTACCAGCTTGAGCGTGGCTGTGTCATTTCGCTCCCCTTGAAAGGGGTGCGCTCCTTCAAAAAAATAATCATACGTGCGCAGCCCCAAAGTGTCGGCCAACGTTCCCCTTATGTAATTGGCAGAAATGAATGCGGCTCCTCCTCTTTCAACATGATTGAGCAGTGCGATTGCATCATCCTTATCTGGATTGAAACGACTCGATATACTCAGGATATTGTCATGTGCAGAAACGGAATCCTTCAGTTCGTAAAAAGTTTTGTAGCGATGCTCAATCGATTTTTGAAGTACTGCTGGAATTAACTCGCTAAGTGCATTTGCACCAAATGGATTTTTGTCTTCGTGAGCGTAAGTCACTTGCCAGTCATACTGTTTGTCTTTACTAAGGATTACAAACAGCAACAAGCCTACTAGAATAACCAGGTAAATAATATATTTCCAATCTTTACCCATTGCTGATTTTTGATTTCAGATTTTGAAACGTGCTTTCAACTTTTCCGAATGTTTCCGGTGTGATTTGAAAATTGCCATACCAGGCATAGTCAAAATAAAAGCTTAGTTCATTTAAACCAGTCTTTAACTCGGACTGGGAAATTTCTTCTACATACTCATGATTAGTTTTGCCGGGAATCCAATGGATAAACTGCTTGTCGGACAGAATTTTCAGTGCATAAAGAAATATTAACCTCGTGCCGAGGCGAAATTCATTTTTGTTGGTGGCTTCACGGATCAATTTTTCAAAATCCATTTGATGAATGTTTTCATGCAGCACCTGAGCATGGCCTATGCCCTGATCGGCTCCGCTAAAGAATACACGCACGGCATCAACTTTCATCATCATCATCACAACAACAATCAATGACGTAATTCCCAGAACATATAGGATTACCTTTCCTGCAGTAGTTGTAGTAGCCCCATTAATCAGCATGCCGACTAAATAGAAAATCCACATCTTTAGTCTTTCCCAGAGACTTTCGGCAACGGTAGGTGGTTGCTCGTAGTTAAAGTCAGAATCTTTCCTAAGTTCATTCAGTTTCGATTCTGAAAAATTTCTTTTTTGTATACGTGATGAATCAACTGTAGAATACGTGTTATCATAATAAGCAGAGTCGCTCGCAAGCGAAATTGAATTGCTATGCTGTGCCTTGCTTTGAAGGCTAAGACACAACAGTAAAATTGTAAGAAAATATTTCAAACAGAATTTTTTGCGGTTAGTAAGTTTCTTCTGGTCTTCCAGGCTCTTCTGGTTTTCCAACATTTTCAATATCCGACATAAGTCCCTTCGCTTCCTTTAATTCCACCAAGTTGAAATATTGAAATGCAACACCCACGTTTGGCAGAGATGATAACAACAAATAGATAATATAAAAAAAGGTAACAATTGCAACGGTCATAAATTTGGTTGCGCCAATTTCTGGAGTAACAGGCGAAGTAACCTTGTGCATCATGGTTACACCCATCACCAGTGAAAATGGAAGAACGAGAAGATATGAAACGGCATACATAATGAAGGTCAGGATAAATAATAAACCGAACGTACTCCACCATTTTCCCTGCACCAACTTCACAGACCTCGCTAATGCGGAGAAGAAATTTTTATCTTCATAAGTTTGAATGAATAACGTAAGCGAAGAGCTGATCCATAAATAGAACATGGCGCAGACTCCAACAAAGACGCCAATCCCACCCAAGGTTGACGAGGCCGCCCCGAAAACCATTCCAATAAGAATCACCAAAATGTAAGCCCCTACAAACAGTACAAAAAATAAAAAGCTTGATCCTAAATAGCTGGCTAATGATCCGCGCACTTTTTCCCACACTTCCTGTACAGAAATTTCATTTGTTCTTTTTTTACTGTATAGCAGCATGTAGTTGTTGATCGTGGATACGGACATGATCATGCTCACGATCAGGAAAATAAACATAAGAATAAACTGTACCCAGAAACTCCATGAGAGAACGAATTTATTAAACGCATCCGGATTGCCTGCCTGCGAAAGAATATTGCCGGTGAAATCGCCCATGAAGGAACCAATCATCAGGCTGCCGATTACTACTGCGGGTGCTGCAATGAAAAGAAGACTTTTTCCCAACGACTTGAAATTTTGTCTCACAAATTCAAACGTGGCGTTAATTTTCCTTCCGAAGTCGCGACTGCGATGTAGTTCAATCACTTTAAATTCTTCCATTTTTTATTGAGTTGATAAGGATAAATGACAAAGTAATATATCATGATGGATGCCGATGCAGCAATGATAAGAGTCTTTAACCCCCAGTGCATAAAGGCATGACGTGTGATGAATGATTCGATGAAGCCAGCTATTATAAAGAACGGAATTAAACCC
>CAZNCO010000156.1:0-8782 GCA_964571345.1 uncultured Ohtaekwangia sp. | reverse complement strand
GCTGATAACAGCATTTCGGGAGTGAACTGGTAACCAACTTCAATTTCGCCAACGCTACTCTTTTCAGGAACTACTTTACCGTTGATGGCAAGATGCTGGTTTTCGATACCTGGTGTTCTGAATGCCTGGCTGTACAACAATTTGAAGTGAAAGTTTTCAATCTTTTTTGTGAGAGCCAAGCGGGGCACGAACGCATCGCCAGCACGATTATTCGTTTCGTAACGCGCACCAAAGGTAACGTTTGCCAACCGGTGCTTGATTAATGCCTGCGCAAACACTGCTTTGTTATACAGATGATATTTATCATCACCAAAATAACCTTGGTTCAACAAGTCGCTTGCTTCATCTTGAAAATAAACAACGCCTCCGTTGATGTTGACTTTGCGTGTGACGTTGTAATTAAGTACAACATTACCCATCCAACGAGTGGCTCGCACCCTGAGAGAATCTGAATTGTCGGCAGTGGCTCCCCATGCCCAGGGCACTTGGTTCATATAAACCAGTTGTGGAGTAATGGTAAGCTTGTCATTGAGTTTTGCTTCGTATTTTAAATCAGCAGAGTAGTTGTCATTGCTCATGAATTCGATGGGGTCAGTTGTGCGGTAGCCGTTGTACATTCCCCGAAAGGATAACCCCTTTGATCGCAGTCCTAAATTGAAATGAGTGGGATTGGCCGTTGTACTGTTTTTCAAATCACTTGGGTTGTACCCGATGAATGGATCAGTATAGTTACTTTGGTCGCTCACGAAAGACTTTCCAGCAAACGCCCCAAGATCCCACGAAAAATTCTTTCCGTTTTGAGCGACCATGCCTCCACCGTTCTGTCTGCCAATGCCCGAGGAATGAACACCCAGCGTTCCGTAGGCTGACACTCCATTTAGATCCGAAGCTTGTTTTGTGGTGATGTTTACAACTGCATATTCAGCCGAACCTCCATAGATGGCGGAACCAGGCCCGCGAATGATTTCTATTTTAGCAATACCATCAATCGGAAAATTATTCAGTAACGGAACACCCTGATACAAGAGATCATTAATTTGTTGACCATCAATCAGGAAAAGTACCTTTCCTTCGTTCGCCCAGTTACCACGAAAGCTCACGCCTGTTACAAACTGAACATCTTGCGCAATATCAAAACCTGGAACTGTTCTTAACACATCTACGATGTCGCGCGCACCCATGCGTTGTATTTCATCAGAAGTGATCACGCTTAAAATGCCCGGGGTTTCGCGTGTTGTCAGCGCTTTGCCTGACGCGACTGTGCTTTTCGTGTTCAATTGCTTTTGCAAATCGCTTTCGGCTGTAAATGCGCTCATATTCAGAAGCGAATCCAAATCCTGAGATTTGAGCGTGGGGGAAAATAAAATGGAAAGAAATAGAAAACAGAGTAAAATTTTCTTCATAAGGTCTGGTTTGGGGGTGTCAAAAATACAAGGTCTCTATGTTATCAAATGTGGCAAAATGACTATACACGAAAACAGAATTATTTTGTTGCAGAAATCTTTACGCTTCGCCCGATCTGTCTTTCGGGAATTTGTATCTAAGAAATAAAAAAGGCGAAGGAATGCCCTTCGCCTTTTCTTCTGTTAAAATTTATCCTTTAGAGTTTCCAACCTTCACGATACTCCCGCTTCACAAATTCATTCGCTTCATCGAAGTTGGTGATCTTCATATTCTTTGCATCCCATAGCAATTTCTTCCTTCCGGGATATTGCGCATTGCGACCGCTCGTCTTCTTCACCATGTAGCTGCGCAGCGCAAGATTACCCATCAGAATGGCCTCCGTCATCGGGCCAGCATATTCAAAAGGTGAACTCACAGTTGCATTGCCATATCCTTTCAAACAGGCATTTACCCACTGCACATAATGACCTTCCGGAACTCTAGCAACCGTCTTAGGTGGGAGGGTAACCTCTTTCATCCGTGAAGTCGGTAGCAGGGTAGGAGCGGAGGCATAGTTGCCCATGATCTTGCCTTTCGTACCTTCAAAAATAAATCCACCATTCCAGTCGCCAAGCTGTTCATCAGGCAGTAATTCTTCCGGCCGCTCAGGCAATAGACCTCCATCCATC
The DNA here is from genome assembly GCA_964571345.1 of uncultured Ohtaekwangia sp. Classification (GTDB taxonomy): domain Bacteria; phylum Bacteroidota; class Bacteroidia; order Cytophagales; family Cyclobacteriaceae; genus ELB16-189. Next base: position 6,710 of record CAZNCO010000156.1, on the reverse strand, counting down.
CAGGTTAGTTTAATATCTCCTTTGCCGTCTTTACGGGGAAATTTTAGATGAATGATTGATGACGCAGGGCAACTATCCGGAATATCAGCTACGTCAAAAAATCCTTTCCATACCGTGGTGGTGCTGCATTCAACTTCTGACGGATAATCGATTGGTAAGTTTCTGAAAACAGGATCAAGAATGTGACACGCCATATCGCCAAGTGCGCCTGTTCCGAAATTCCACCAGCCGCGCCAGTTGAATGGCAGATAAGCAGGATTGTAGTCAATGAACTTTGCTGGCCCTAGCCACAAGTCCCAATCCAGTTCAGACGGAATATCAAATTTCCCTGTTGGCGTTTGCAAGCCTTGTGGCCACACAGGACGATTGGTCCATGCTTTCACTTTTGACACATCGCCAATCAAACCCGCATCAATCCATTCTTTTACAACGCGCACGGGCTCATCGCTCGCATGTTGATTGCCCATCTGTGTCACGACTTTATATTTCTTTGCAGCCTCGGCTAACATGCGTGCTTCGTAGATGGAGTACGTGAGCGGCTTCTGCACGTACACATGCTTGCCTAGTTGCATCGCAGCCATGGCAGCAACTGCGTGTGTGTGATCAGGAGTAGAAACAGAAACGGCATCAATTCCTTTTGCTTCTTTCTCAAACATCACGCGGAAGTCTTTGTAGTACTTTGCGTTTGGAAAATTCTTTCTCGATTGTACCGCCTGACGATCATCTACATCGCAGAGGAATGCAATCTTCGCATTTGGACTTCCAACTGTTTTGCCATCCGGAGTTCCGGCAAATCCGGTAAGATCACTCGTGCCCTTGCCACCCACGCCAATACCGGCAATGTAAAGCGTGTCACTTGGTGCGATGTATCCCTTTCCTAACACAAAGCGAGGAAGGATGGTAAATGCAGTTGCAGCCATCGCAGCATTCTTAATGAAGTCTCTTCGTGATGTGACTTTCGGAGGTGTTATTTTTTTCAGCGGCATATCAAAACGTAATTTTTAATTCGTCATTCGTAATTAAATCAAAGGCTCCAGCCCGCGCTATATTCTCGTTTCACAAACTGATTGGCCTCTTCGAAGTTGGTGATCTTCATGTTCTTCGCATCCCACAATAATTTTTTACGTCCCGGATAGTTGTTGTTCTGACGGATCGTGTAGCTTCGAATAGCAAGATTTCCCATCAATACACTTTCTGTGAAAGGTCCTGCGTAATCAAAGTTTGAACTGGTGACTGTGTTGCCGTAGCCTTTCAAACATGCATTCACCCATTGCAGGTAATGACCTTCAGGCACACGTGGCAAAGTTTCTTTCGGGAACGAAACTTCTTTCATCAACTTCGTTGGCAGCAGTCGTGGATTTTCACCGTAGCAGTCGGCCATCATCTTGCCTTTGGTTCCTTCGAAGATCACACCACCATCCCAGTTGCCCATCGGTTCATCGGGTAGTAGTTCGTTGGGTCGCTTGGGAAGAAGTCCGCCATCCATCCACGTGAGTTCAATATCGGGTTTGTCATTCTTTCCAGGATACTTGAAGTGCACGATCGAAGACACCGGGCAGCTGTCACCATTGCGCGACTCAGAGAACACGCCATTCCAGATGGTGCTGGTGCTGCATTCCACTTCCGTGGGGTAATCGATCGGTAAAATACGGAACACGGGATCCATGATGTGACACGCCATGTCACCCAATGCGCCAGTGCCGAATGCCCACCAGCCGCGCCAGTTGAAAGGAAGATACGCAGGATTGAAATCAATCTTCTTTGCCGTGCCGAGCCACAGATCCCAGTCGAGTTCTTTTGGGATATCAAATTTGCCTTTCGGTGTAGGTACTCCTTGTGGCCATACAGGTCGGTTCGTCCAGCAGATTACTTTCGTCACATCGCCAATCAATCCTGCATCGTACCACTCTTTTGCTTTGCGTACATCCCTGCCGGAGCCGCCCTGGTTTCCCATCTGCGTTACTACTTTGTATTTGCGTGCTGCTTCGGTGAGCATGCGCGCTTCATAGATATCATGTGTCAATGGCTTTTGCACATATACGTGTTTACCTCGCGTGATCGCAGCCATGGCCGCCACTCCGTGCATGTGGTCAGGAGTAGAAATCGTGCATGCATCAATGCCTTTGTTTTCTTTGTCCAGCATCACGCGGAAGTCTTTGTAATATTTTGCATTGGGAAAATTCTTACGCGACTCGACTGCCTGGCGATCGTCTACATCACAGAGCGCAGCAATTTTTACATTCGGACTTTTCGCCATCTCGGCAATGTCGCTGGTGCCCTTGCCTCCGGCACCAATGCCTGCAATGTAGAGTGTGTCACTTGGTGCGATGTAACCTTTGCCCAACACATGGCGAGGAAGAATAGTAACAGCTGCCGATGCAGTGGCCGCCTGTGCGATGAATTTTCTGCGTGAGATCATTTATGAATAATTTTGAATGAAATATGAATGATTGGAATTAAACTTTTGCTGTTCTTTTGGTTTTTCTCTTTAAAGAACGCTTTATCGTTGAATTTTTAAGAAGGGGCGCTTTTTTTCTTGCACGAATGAAAGCACTTATGGCAATTTCGTCTTCTTTTGTAAGAGGCCGCCCACCTCCGATTACATCAACTTCCAGTTCAACTTTTTTCTGTTTCATGATTTCTAATCTTTAAAATATTGGTCAATAAGTTTACTAGCAACCTGAGGAATGATAATCATGCGCTGATTTCCGATATGGATAGCACCTAAAGTGTCTGTGTAGTGATCTTTTAATTGTGTCTTGGAAATGAAAGCGACATTTCCATCGTATCCTCGCTGAAACGAAAGCTGACAAGCAAAGGCTATTAAATTTCCAGCAACGCCTGCATACATTTTTGACTTTCCTTCGTTGAACGGAGCATTCTCTATCAGGTGCACAAAGACATGATCTGATTTTGCTCCCAAACTTATGAGACCTTTAATAATGGATTGGTCGTTTACAATTGTCAGCTTGTAAACATCACGTTCTGTGTACCTAAATTCTTCTAACCAATTAAAAACCCAACCATTTTTCTTCTTTATGTTTTTCAGATCATGCCTTGAGACTCGAATAATATCAATTGCAAAGCTATCCCCGGTCACAACGTTCTCAATAGAGTTGGTTAGCTTATCAATTTCAAAATCCAACCCCATTGATTTCTTTCTTTTCATTATGCTAATTTAAGCAATTAGGGTCGGAGAATTTGTAAGGTGGCCGCCTGTCCAATGATTTTTCTGCGTAGTAGGGTCTAATGCAATTTCGCGGGTCACAACTTCCACCCACTCCTATACTCTCTCTTCACAAACTGATTGGCTTCATCGAAGTTGGTGATCTTCATGTTGGGGCCGTCCCACAAAAGTTTAATGCCGCGACCAGGATAGTCAAATTGGTTTGGATTGTTTTCGCGCGGCTTGCGAATATCATAACTGCGGATGGCGAGGTTGCCCATTAAAATAGATTCAGTGACGATACCTGCAATTTCAAAATCAGAACTGCATTCCATTTTTCCATAGCCCGCAAGACACGCTTCCACCCACTGACCATAGTGTCCGTCCGATCCACCGGGCACGCGCTTGATGGTTTGAGGAGTTTTTACTTCCTGGTTGCGCGAGGTAGGTAATAGTGAAGGATTCAAACTGTACGTGCCGCACATCATCTTTCCTTTTGTTCCTACGAAGATTACACCGTTGCCGCCATCGCCCATCTTTTCATTCGGGCCAAGTTCTTCCGGACGCTCAGGTTGAATGCCGCCATCCATCCAGTGTAGTTTTACTTTTGATTTTCCGTTGCGGGCAGGGAAGGTGAGAATGATATGCGAAGAAGGCGGACAACTCTCCGGAAAATAGCCGCGCTTGAATTCATCTACATAAACGCTACCTACACTGCACTCTACTTCAGTTGGATAACCAAGCTGCAACACTTTGAATGCAGGCTCGATAATGTGACACGCCATATCCCCGAGAGCGCCAGTTCCATAATCCCACCAGCCACGCCAGTTGAAAGGAACGATTTTATCTACATAATCCTTGTAAGGCGCAGTGCCCAGCCACAAATCCCAATCGAGTTCTTTAGGTACTTCTGCTTTTTGTGTTGGCCATTGAATTCCTTGAGGCCAAATAGGTCGGTTCGTCCAGCAGTAAACGGTATGCACATCACCGATTTGGTTATCGTTATACCATTCAGTCAACTGGCGGACTCCATCGTTGGAGGCGCCCTGGTTTCCCATCTGTGTTACCACTTTGTATTTCTTGGCCGCTTCAGTAAGCACGCGCGCTTCATAGATGTCGTGCGTCAGTGGTTTTTGTACGTACACGTGCTTGCCCAACTGCATGGCAGCCATTGCCTGCACAGCGTGCATGTGATCGGGGGTTGAAACCGAAACGGCATCGATGTGCTTGTGCTCTTTGTCGAGCATCTCGCGGTAGTCTTTGTAGAATTTTGCCTTGGGGAAATTCGTCACTGTCTTGGCAGCGCGTCTGGTATCTACGTCACACAAATAAGCAATCTCTGCTTTGCCGCTTTTCGCGAACATAGCAATGTCACTTTCACCTTTTCCGCCAACTCCAATGCCGGCTACATAAAGTTTATCACTTGGTGCAACATATCCTTTGCCCAATACATGGCGAGGTATAATTGCGAAAGCCGTTGCTGCTGTAGCTGCCTGACTGATGAATTTTCTGCGTGATACCATAGCTTTTAGTTTTTAATGATCAATTTTCAATGTTCTATTCTTTTGAGCCTTAGCGTCTTTGCGCGAAATAGTTTCTAACTAAACTTCACACTCTCCTTCAGCGTCCGCTCATCATACTTTAATCCATACTGATCAAGTACATCTTGAGGAACGCCATCCCATTGATTTGGAGTATTGCCAACATACCCAAGGTCATCAATTCCCATCTTGGAAGTATAAAATCCTGTGGCAACGAGATCGCGCATCTTATTGAAGAAGGCAACTCCCTGCTCCATGCCTGGCTTGGCCTCTTCAGGGAATGCAATATCATCGACAACCTGAATTTGCTGTTCTGATGAACACTCCACAAAAGATTTTTGAAAGCGCTTATTGCTTTCCAGATCTAGCCATTTGATTCCTCCGCGCAAAGGAGTTTGATGATGTGGCATGTCATTCACAATGAAAGCAATAAATTCAGGTACACCCGCGTCTGTTGCACTTCCCGACTTTTCATCCTTTGGAATAATGATGTCGGAGAGAACAGAGATAGTTTTCATCTCATGGTCGTTGAAAAACTTTTCAGCCTTTAACTTATTATCGTGCGCCAATTCATCTGGCGTGCGATCAATCGTAGGCGTGGATGCTGTTTCCTTTTTCTCGGTTGTTGTCTTGTTATCACATGCCTCGAGAATTACACCGGTGGTGATGGCTCCGGCTGCAAGTGTTTTTAAATATTTTCTTCTGTCCATTGTAGTAGTCTTTTAATATTGAGTAGTGAGTATTTAGAAACTGTCTCTGTTGATCAATATCTTTAGCTCACACCTTTTTAAATATTCTGTTTTTTCATTTCGTCCAAAATGTATTCGCTTGCTCTCATGGAAAGCGCGAGGATCGTCCACGTTGGGTTCTTATCTGCTTGTGATACAAACGGAGCTCCATCCACGGCAAACAAATTCTTGCAGTCGTGTGCCTGGTTGAATTTATTGAAGACCGATGTTTTCTTGTCGTTGCCCATACGTGCTGTCCCTACTTCATGAATGATCCGGCCAGGAGCTTCCAATCCATAATCATTTTCTTTACCCTGAATTCCCCACGTGATAGTAGCGCCCATCTTGTGCATGATTTCCTGAAAAGTCTCCTGCATGTGCTTGGCCTGCTTGATTTCCTGATCACTCCATTTGTAATGAAAGCGCAATACAGGAATACCGTATTTATCCACCACATTTGGATCGATCTCACAGTAGTTCGACTCCAGGGCGATGGCTTCACCGCGGCCAGCCATGCCTACGGTTGCTCCATAAAAGTAACGATAGTCTTCTTTCAGCTGCGCACCATATCCTCCGGCTTTATGAGTGCCATTTTTTGAAGGGAAGTTTTTATTTACACCTTGAATGCCTCCGCCAAAACCATAACCAGGCATTCCCATTCCACCCCAATATTCAATGTGATAACCGCGTGCAAAGTCAAGTTTTTTATTGTCTCCCCACCAGGGTGAGTACACGTGCATGCCGCCCACGCCATCTTCGTTGTAGCGCTTGCGGCCCATCAGTTTTGGCAGATAGCCACCCAGTGCAACGCCAGTTGAGTCGTGGATATATTTCCCAACTACATTACTTGAATTACCCAATCCATTCGGGTGTTTGGCCGATTTTGAATTCAACATGAGGCGAGCTGTTTCTCCTGCACTGGCTGCAAGAATTACAATTCGTCCCTCCACCTGGTATTCCTGTAAATCTGTTTTATCGACATACGAAATTCCCGCTGCCGTTCCATCTTCTTTGGTCAGCACTTCGCGCGCCATGGCATTCACATACACATCTACATTTCCAGTAGTGAGAGCTGGCTTAACTAATACAGACGAAGATGAGAAATCGCCATACACCTGGCAGCCACGATTACACTGTGAGCAGTAGAAGCATGCGCCACGCTCGTCATTTATCTTTTGCGTGAGAATGGAAAGACGAGAAGGATAAACCGGAACGCCTGCGGCTACCGCTGCGTCTTTGATGAATAATTCGTGCAAGCGTGGTTTGGGTGCTGGG
>CAZNCO010000155.1:0-8801 GCA_964571345.1 uncultured Ohtaekwangia sp. | reverse complement strand
ATCATAGCAATAATTTTAGTCGCTGGGATTATCAATTTTGTGATCGAAGGATAACGTTCACTGTAGGTAGCTGGCATTCTTCACCTACAACCCATAAGTCTAGTTAGGTCCAGTTAGAGCGTATTTGTAAAGCGTTCTGTTCAGCATTCAGAAAAGCATTCGTTACAAACGAGCGCTAACTCAGCACAAAGGTTCACAAAGGAAGAACCACCTCTTCGTGTACCTTCGTGTTCTTAATGCCTTCGTGATTCAAATAAATCACTAGTCAGTAATCAACAATCACTAATCAATAATCAAATCATACCGATCTATCTTGAACCTCCAAGTAGCGTGCCGGGCCTTTACTTCGTTGCCCTTGAGTCGGGTTGCGAAATACATTTGGCTATGGTTTTGAATTCCTCGGCCTGAGATGCATTTAAATTGTGTTCCACATAAGAAGTGCTGGTAACAACTCGTATCAAGCTCAACTTCTTTGCGCTAAGAGCCTTAAATTCGTCAATTTCCTTTAGCATTCCGGTAAATGAAACCTCGATCTTGTCATCGCAGTTAAAATTGAATTGATTTTTAAGCGTGAGCTTGGAGCCGTCCTCAAAGAAAAAGAAAATAGGGGCATTATTGTCAATACAATAACCTGCATTGATTGGATTAATGGCCAGCGTGGCTTTTCCGGTTTCGGTATAGTACCTCCAATTAATAATCATGCCCTTGTTGCTATCTTGGTTCACCAACTTTATGGGTACACTTTTTTTCATGGCATCTCCGGTCCTCTCATCGTAGCCAGCATTAATGCACTTAGCACATTCTCTGCCAATCACTGCCTGTGCATTTGAATGAACAGAGTATAACAATAGAACAAGGGCAACAAGTGGTACCTTATTAAATTTTAGAAGACTTTTCATAGCAGGTTAGGATTAATTGTAGGTATCAAATGACAAGTGATAAGTATGTGTTTCTCATTAAAAAAAAGTTAAAAAGCGTAAAAGCAGACGCTGCCTGCATAGCTCGAAACGATCAGGCTTTGCGCGAAAATTATGAGGAGTATCTAAAGCAATTCTTAAGATAGGAGTTCTTCAATCCCTTAATTAGCCTTAATTAGTACAAAAGACCCATTCAATATTATAAAGGGTTTTTACCGGCTTGTTTGGTGTAAAAAGCAGGTTATGACAACTTGAACCACCAAGTCACAAAGAGCACAAAGGTTCACAAAGAAAGAACCACCTCTTCGTGCTACTTCGTATTCTTAGTGTCTTCGTGGTTCAAAAAAAAATCACTAGTCAGTAATCAACAATCACTAATCAAAAATCAAATCATACAGATACAACTTGAACCACCAAATCACAAAAGCGCACAAAGGTTCACAAAGGAAGAACCACCCACTTAGTACCGCTTCGTGTTTAAGTGCCTATTGAAAGATGCATCCAATGAACTCCGCAGCTCGTGTTTTGATCTTGAAGATGCCTTTCAATACTTTATTGCTTTACAACAGGAAAAGATCGATTACTTCGTAACTAATAACTTAAAAGAATTCCGGAGGATGTCGCAACAACTTCCCGTTATCAACCCGAAGAAGTTTGTTTCAGAGCACCTGAGAGCGAAGTAGCCCAAATACTTGTACTTCAATTTTTCACGCGGCTTAAAATCTTATATTTATTTGAGAAAAGCCCTTCGGTTATCTTTTGGTCAATATCTTTTTTTGTCCATCGGGTGGAAAAAAAGTATTCATCGCTGTTTTCGTAAATCAATCCTTTATCATTCTTGATGGCAACATTGGGAAAGTAAGTTTCGATTTTATTCTTATCTGTTTGCATGTATAAGATTTGCCACCAGTCGCTTTCCGGTCTGATCACCAGCGATTCATGTATGTTAATGATGTATTGACTTTTTGCAATCTTGCGGAGAAAGAATTTTTTGCCAAGCTCTAGCGTAAACGAATTTTTGCAAGCAGAAAAAATGGTGTCATTCCTGATCGTGAAAGGGCAACCTTGCTGAAGCCCGTTTTTGATTTCGTAAATTAAATTATCCTTAATAACATAATTAGATACGGTGTCAAGCATCCTGAGAGAAGTATCATACTTGAAGCGTTTAAAGCTGTAGTGGCCGCTCGGCCTGTCCATTATTCCTTCCCATTTGCCAAACGGCATGATAATCGTTTGCTTCTCGAAAGACCTGAACTCAATGATTTTCTTTCCAATCACTACCGTATCATGGTCTTGCTCATCCACCCATACACCTCGTGCCTCGCTTGGAAATTGAACTAAATTGCTTGCATCACTGGGTTGTGGGTAAGAAAAATGATACGTATCGCAAGAGGCAAGTGCAATCAAAAATTGAACGCATGCCAATATTCTCAATAGAGGAAATGGCCATCCATCTGCTGCGCCCTTCATAAAATTCTGTTTATGAAAGGGAAGTTACTTTGAAGCAGACAATTGAATAATGACTTTCGTCAGTGCAGAAAAAGATTATCTGATTTCTTCTCCGGGCCTGGTTTTCCAGCGCTCATGCATCCACACCCATTGTTCGGGGTGCTCACGAACCACTCGTTCAATAAATCGGGTGAAGTTTTGTGTGTTCACCACTAGATCCTTCTCCTCATCTCCTGTTATTTCAAGAGGAATTTCCGGAAGGATATGCATCTGCTGCCGATTGTTTTCGTCAAGATAAATGTAGGTTGGCACCACAGCACATTCTGTCTTCAAAGCGAGCACCGTAGCTCCGATGGGAGTTGCTGCTGGCATTCCAAAAAAGTCGACAAAGCGGCTCTTCACTTTTGTATCCTGATCGATGAGAATTGCGATCGATCCTCCCTGCTTGAGTGCCTTAAAGAGCCGAACGTTTTCCTTTCCACGTTCGATCGCGATGGCGCCAAAAGCATTGCGATACTTCCAGAGCATCTCGTTGAGCCGTTCATCTTTCAGCGCGGTGCCAATGATGTTGGGCTTAAGTCCGCGCAGGGCCATATTGGTAATCTGCAGATCAAATGCACCCAGGTGGCAGGTGAGAAACATCACTCCCTTTCCCCTTGCATGAGCCTTCTCATAGTTTTCAAGGCCGTGTGTATCCAGAAACTTTTCGAGATCGGCAAGATTTTTTACGTTCATCGACCGCAGTACATCCCCGGCATTTTTTCCCATCATCACAAACATCTCTTTTGCCAGCAATTGAATTTCACGAAAGGATTTCCTACCACCAAAAGCTAAACCGAGGTGATAAAGCACCCGTTCTCTTGGTTTAGGAGAAAAGGCGGCAGCGATTTTTCCCAGCCAACCGCAGAAGGCAAGCCACAGCTGGCGCGGCATCATGTTGGAGGCGAAAATGAGGAAGCGGACGAAATAATAAAGACTCGTATACTTAATTTCCTTTCGCAGCGGTCGTTTTTCCATAAATGAATTTTCAAAGATACATCCCAAAAGTGTAAATTCACTCTGTCATAAAATGAAAACGCTATACCTCATCCGCCATGCAAAATCCAGCTGGGAAGATCCCACGGAAGATGATTTTGAGCGCACGTTAAATCATCGCGGCAAAAAAGATGCACCCAAAATGGCCAAGCGGCTAAAAGAGAAAAAGGTTTTTCCGGATGTTATGATCAGCAGTCCGGCCGTTCGCGCCAAGCTTACCTGCCTTGAGTTTGCCAAGGTGCTCAACTTCTCTGAAAGTAAAATTATCTGGGAGCGAAAGTTATATCACGCCTCCGAAGACACAATGCTTTCGGTGATCAACGAGCTGGAGGATCATCCACGAGATCGGGAAGAAGTTGTTTTGCTCTTTGGACACAACCCTGGTATCACGCTTTTTGCAAACACCATTTTTAATGCGAACATTATGAATATTCCTACCTGCGGAATTGTGGCAGGTCACCTGAATATTCAAAAATGGGAGGATGCCAGGATAGGTTGCGGCCAATTATTGTTCACTGAATTTCCAAAAGAGTAAGCACTATTTTAAACTACTCTTTCTTTTTGGAGCTGGAAAAAATCCTTCGCAAAAACCGCTTCTCAAACTCTACAAAAAAATTGAACTGCCCGAAAATAAAACCATAGAATAGCAATACGATGTTGTAGACGGGGAGTATCAATATATAATACACGATGCGTGCCCAGACAGGAATTTGATCTCCGAAAAAAAAGCGAAGAGTAGGTTTCATAATCCACACCACGGTGGTACCAGTGAGCGCAAACACAAGAATGATCGCAATCACTTGCCATACACTCTTAACATTCCACCTCTGCTGAAGTTTTGATACCCACGACATACCAGCAATTAACGAAAAAGGCTCCAATAATCAGAATGGGGCGGATCAGCCACAATGACCATTTTATCTTTTTTAACAGGGTGCTCAAACTCAAGCTGTCTTGCATGGAGGCAAATGTTTTGATCGGCATTCGCTTCAGGGTAACCATATTTTAAATCTCCTACAATCGGGCAGCCCATCGACTGCAATTGAACACGGATCTGGTGGCCACGTCCGGTAATCGGATTCACCTCCAGCAAATAATATCCATTTTGCCTGGTGATGATTTTATAATTCAGCTCTGATCGCAAGGCACCCGGATGATCATTTTTATAAGCCACAGTCTTATTTTTTCTTTCATCCTTTAAAAGCCAGTGCACGAGATTGCCTGATTCTTCCCTGGGTTTACTCGCAACAATTGCCCAATATGTTTTTTTTGTCTGGCGATTTCTGAAAAGAGCATTCATACGCTCCAGCGCTTTGGAGGTGCGTGCAAAAACCGTTACACCACTTACGGGTCTGTCCAAGCGATGGACAACTCCCAGGAAAACTGCCCCAGGCTTTTGGTACTTCTCTTTGATGTATTGTTTTAACGTTTCTACCAGTGGTTCATCGCCCGTCTCATCACCCTGCACGAGTGTTCCTGCTGGTTTATTTACAGCCAGCAAATGGTTGTCTTCATACAACACGAGGGAAGAAATAGCAGAGGAAGAGAGCATTGAATAATTTAACTCAATATATCTCAAAAATTAGAACAAACACTCCCTGGCACCCTCAAAGTGCAATCACCCCCTCAATGGCAGAGGCCGCCTGATAGATAGCTATCACAGCATCGCTGCCTGGCATCATCATTTGGAGTGTTACGCTGATATAGTTCCCATTTTTAGATGCCCGCTCGGTAGATTCATGTTGAGGGAAAAGCTTTTTCACCTGATCTTCTTTTCCTTTGGGAACGATAAACTTAAATGTATAAACAGCAGGCCATGCATAATGTTGGTCAAGCTTTTCTTTAAGCGACTTTTGCCATTCGTTGTTCATACCTAAAATAAAAAGGTCGCCCTGGTGCAAACCCAGGGCGACCTTTCTTTGATATCAATTAAAAGAATTTGTAACGCTCGTCTTTGATGTTAGATCCTTCTTTGATCGCGTCCGCAATACTTGCTGTTGCCTTGTTAGAGAGATTTTTTACCAGCTCATTCTTAAACATGCTGAACTCATTGATTGCCGGAGCAGCAGTCTTGTTCTGCATTTCAATTAAGATCACACCATTTTCGCCAGCAAAAGGCTTAGAGCGCTTGCCATTCTCAAGTGAGAACGCTACGCCAATTGCTATGGGATCTAGGCCTACGCTTGGTAATGAATTGGCATTCATCTTCAAATCGCTTGAAGTGCTTACCACAGCATCCGCGCCATATAATTTTGCAATCTCTTCCAGCGTTCCTTTTTGAGCAGCCAATTTTTCAACCATTTGCTTTCCTTTCACGGCATTGCGGGTAGCAGGTGTAATTTCATCTTTCACTTCCGCAAACGACTTATAGCCCTCTTCTGTTTCGCCCGTCATCACGGCTACAACGTACACATCGTCTACATCGAACACTTCAGATACCTTGCCCACTTTTCCATCGCGGAAGAGCCAGGTAATGATTTGTCTCGCTTCGCCAAGGTTGTTGATTCTGCGATCAGCAGGAGCCAAGTTTTTTGCTTCGCTGACGTTGAGTTTTTCCTTCGCTGCATGCTCTTTAAATTCATCCACACCGGAAAGGCCCGCTGCAAAATTCTGAGCCTTCAGGAAGGCAGCGTTTTGAGTTTCATCGCTCGGCCCAACATTCAATTCTACAGTTGCTACCCCATAATATGAATTATCTTTCAGGCCAGTCACTTCGATGATATGATATCCAAATTGCGTTTCTATGACATCCCCGATGAGGCCTGTCTTCCGGGCATCAAATACCACTTTCTCAAACGGCTTCACCATCTGGCCTGACGCGAACCAACCTAAATCACCACCACGAGATGCAGTTCCATCTGTTCCGAATTCTCTTGCCTTGGCTGCGAAATCTGCACCTGCCTTGATTTCACCCAGGATCTTCCTTGCTTTGTCCTTTGCTTCTTTTTTCTTGGCGTCAGTTTCGTCTGCCCACTTAATCAGAATATGAGATGCTTTTGCATAATAGGTAGTGTCTTTCCCAATTTTTACAACCTTCACTACTTTGAAGCTGTTGCCATCCAGGTAAGGGCCAATCACGGTACCTTCTACAAGCTTGTCTTTGGTAAGATCCGCTGGCAAATTGCCTACGTTATACTTGGTGTATGGAGTTTGTCCTTCGGTATTGGTTGCAGCATAAACCGAGTCATCTGCAACAGTCTTAAAATCCTGCGCGATCTTCTCCGCATCCTTTCTGATCTTTGCTGAGTCTTCAGCCGAAGCAATTATTGGAAAGCTGACATAGCTGAGGCTTCTAGTAAACTTCGACTTGTAGTGCTCACGGTTCTTATCATAATAATCGCGCAAGTCACTTTCCGTAATCTTTACGGTTGAATCGCTCACGGAATAATAGGGCACAAATAAATACTTCACTTCCGCAACATCATTCTGATTTTGATAATCACGCTCCGCTTCGGCAGCAGTCACATAAGATGTTTTGATCAGAAGATTTTCGTACTTCACTCGCTCGCGACCCAGCCCAAGTTCTTTTTGGAACATGTTCCAGCGATATTTCTGCTCATTGTATTGAGTTGCCAATTGAGGGTTTGTAGGCATGGGTACGTTCATGCTGTTCAGGAAGTCGATAAGTTTCTTGCGATCAAAATTTCCTGCAGAGTCTACAAAAGATTGTTTTACGGTGGGATCAATGTTTTTTCCCTGGATCATGTCCCACAATTCATCAGAAGTTACTTTAACACCGGTTTTTTCAAACTGATCGCGGATCGAGTGTTGAACAATCAACAACTCCCACGCCTGCTGTTGTATGAGAGGTCTTTCGCGCTCACCGGGCTGGCGACCAAAGTTCATGATGTAATTATTCTCGCGTTCTTGCACCACAGATTGGTATTCTTCGCGCGTAATGGTGCTGCCTGCAATTTCACCCAAGTTGTCTGCGTTGCCTCTGATAATGCTTCGAGGGCCATTCCCGAAAAGATCGTTCAAAATGAAAGATATAATTGCAACTGCAACAAAGCCAACAACCCATTTGGTCATCTTGTTCCTAAGCGTGCCGATCAATGCCATAAGTCTGAAAAAAATTAAAATCTAATTGTTAAAAGAAAAGCGGGAACTAACCCATTCCCATCCAGTAAACTGAGAAAGGAGCGCAAATTTAAACGGATAATGGCATTCGCCCAAATGTTATATTTTATTGGAAAAGCTGCGGGATATTGCCCTGTGAAACAGGCCGAATTGAGCTGAAAATCAAATGGTTGAGCTCAAAAAGCTTAGCTGCCATTGTCCACCACCACTTTCACGGTCTCAATCTTTCGCTTGTCCGTTTTGCTGATAGTGAAGGTAAACGGAGGCAGACTGATTGTCTCTCCCTGCTTTGGAAAATCTTCTGTGTAGGCCAGAATCAACCCACCCAATGTTTCGTATTCGCCTGTAGGCAAATTCCATCCATAATGATCATTGAGGTAGTCTACTTCTAACCGGGCACTCAACAGCCATGTTTTGTCATCCAGCTTTTGCTCAATCAATTCATCGCTATCATGCTCGTCTTCTATTTCACCAAATATTTCTTCGATCACGTCTTCCATACTCACAATTCCGGAAGTGCCTCCGAATTCATCTACCACCACCGCTAGACTTTTATGTTCTTTAATCAATTGAACCATCAATTCGTTGGCCATAGCTGTTTCCGGCACATTGATTATCGGTGTAAGAATATCTTCTATACGTGTGGGCCGTTTAAACAATGCAGCCGAGTGACAATATCCGATCACGTCATCGATCGTATCACGGTAGATCAGAATTTTTGAATGTCCGCTTTCAAGAAATGCCGACTTAAGTTTTTCAATCCCTTCTTCAATACTTATCGCGGTGATTTCCATTCGTGGAATCATGCACTCGCGAACACGCACCGTTTTAAATTCCAGAGCATTATGAAAAATCTTTTTATCCAGTTCAATCTCCTCATCCTCGTGCCTCACTTTCATCATATTCTTCAGATAATGATTAAGATCCGTTAAGCCGAAGACAGGTTTCTCTTCTGAATATTCTATACCAAAGATTTTTGTGATCGTAAGTTTAGAGAGGCCTACGATCGTGAAGGTAAGCGGATAAAGTATCCAATACGAAATATTGAACGGAACCGCCAAAGTTGCCAAAACAAGGTTGGGGTTAATCAGAAACAAGCTTTTGGGCAAAAATTCGGCCGTGAATAAGATAAAAAGTGTTGAGATAAGCGTTTGAAAAACCAATACAAAAACTTCGTCATTGAGGCCTTCAGGTAAACTGGACGCAAGCATTGGTTCGCTCAGCTGGGCCATAAATATGCCAAATACGCCGAGCGCAAGTGTGTTTCCAATCAGTGTGATTACGATAAACGCAGTGGGGTTCTTAATACATTTGGACATG
>CAZNCO010000154.1:0-8808 GCA_964571345.1 uncultured Ohtaekwangia sp. | reverse complement strand
GCATACGACTTCGCGATAAGTTTTTCAACCCAATCAAAAATTTGTTGATGAATGATAATCAATACTTCATTCAAATCCCCCGAATAATCATCGATACGAATTCGCTTATTGAATTGATCTCTGTAAACAGAGACAGAGGCCTTATCATTAGTTACTTTGTTTTTCACACCAGGCAGACTAAGATGGTTCGCACCAAGTTAAAATAGTATTCGCAAAAACTTTCGCAGCTTTGATTACTTCATCCAGATCGATAAATTCGTTCGGATAATGAGCCACTTTCGTTTCACCAGGCCCAATGATAAGTGTTGGTATTCCTCCTACTTTGCCCAGCAACCCACCATCCGTTCCCCATGGCGATGCTTCAATCATTATATTCTTATTATAAACCGACTCAAAATTCTCGATTAACGTGTTTACAAAAGGATGATCACGCTCCACAAAATTAGGAACCCACTGAGCTCCAAAAAATTCAAGTCGCGCGGGATGTTCACGAAGCCATTCGTCCGCATCACTTGCTTCCTTAATACATGCAGCCAACTGTTTTTTTACTTCGCTCATCTCTTCTTGAGGCCCTACACCAATACGACCTTCGATCGTAACGAGATCAGGAACCGAAGAGGGCCATGAGCCACCTTGAATCTTTCCAATATTAATTGGAAGCGGAATGGATATATGTTTGTACAACGGATCGTTGATAGCAGCATTGCGTCTTGTTTCCAACTTCATGATTGCATCGTACACTTTCCAAGCTTTATCTATGGCAGAAATACCCTCGTAGCGAGTGTCTCCATGCGCTGACCTGCCCTCAACTGTAACGCGCCACCACATCGAACCTTGCTGTTTGATGAACAGCTTCATGTTAGTTGGTTCGGGGATGATCGCAGCATCAGCTCTGTATCCGCGTACCAATGTTGCCAAGGTTCCTGTTCCTCCGGATTCTTTTTCAATTACCGATTCAAAAATAACATCTCCCTTCAACTTGATCCCCGATTGGATGATCGCTTCCATCGCCAGCAAAAGAGAAACATTTCCACCTTTCATATCGGTGGTTCCTCTTCCATACATCTTATTATTCTCAATGTGACCAGAGAAAGGAGCTTGATTCCATTTTGAAACATCGCCCTCCGGCACCACATCGATGTGTCCATTTAAAATAATTGATTTGCCTCCGCCTGTTCCGCGCAACACACCCACAACATTCGGACTGCCCTCATAACTTCCGCGGGAAGCAACAAAGTATGGATGCTTTGCCAGCTCATCATATTGTGGATCCCACACATCAACTTGCAGGTTGAGACTTTTTAATTTTTCAATAACAATTGCCTGTACCCCTTTTTCGTTTCCCTGCACGCTGGGTTGTTGAATCATCTTCTGCAAAAAGAAAATCGCAACTTTTGAATGTGAATCAATATATGCATCAACTGATTTCCGGTAGTCTTTCATTTTTATATGCCTCCTTTCAGGTTGGCTGAAATAATAAAATCAGCCTCGGTATGATTCTTAATATCCGTCAAAGAAAAACCCGGCATGATTTCCTCCAACACCATGGCATCGTCATGAATCAAAAATACTGCCATCTCAGTAATGATGTGTTTCACACAGTGATATGTAGTGATAGGGAGTGTACACTTCTTCATGATTTTTGGCCTGCCATCTTTTTCGCAATGCGTCATTAAAGCAATCAGACTTTTTGCACCATATGCCAACTCCATAGCGCCACCTACTCCCGGCACGCGCTTGCCCGGCACGATCCAATTTGCCAAGTCACCGTGCTGGCTCACCTGTAGTGCTCCCAAAATAGAAACATCAATGCATCCTCTGCGAATCATTCCAAACGCAACTGCACTATCAAAATAACTTGCTCCCGAGACGATCGTCACCGGAAGTCCGGCAGCATTACTTAGGTTTCCATCGGCATTGCTTGTAGGTGTTGGCCCCATGCCGAGAATTCCATTCTCTGCCTGAAAGAAAACCCGGATGGATACATCAAGATAATCAGGAACCATCGATGGTATTCCGATTCCGAGATTTACAATCATTCCATCTTTTATTTCCTGTGCTGCGCGCTGCGCTATGATTTGTCGGGCATCTCCCATTTCCATTTCCAGTTATATCCTTTTGACTGAACTATATGCTTTACATAAATTCCAGGAACAATAATTTCCTCAGGATTCAACTCACCCATCGGAACGATCTCATCAGCCTCTACTATCGTAACTTTGCTCGCCATCGCCACATATGGATTAGTGTTGCGGGCCGTCTTATCGAAAATCAAGTTACCAAACGTATCTGCTTTCTTCGCATACACGATAGCTACATCCGCGGTAATAGGCGCTTCATATAAAAATTCCTTATCTCCAATTTTTATCAATGGTTTATCGTAAGCCAGGTTTGTTCCTTTTCCGATCTGCGTAAGAAATCCATCAAGACCTACACCACCCGAGCGGATGCGCTCAACTAAAATCCCTTGCGGGGAGAACTCTACTTTTAATTTCCCTTGATTCATCAACTCGCCAGCCACCGGATTAGAACCAATATGCGAGGCTATTAACGATTGCGCGCGCTCGAGGCAAATGAATTTTCCCAGTCCAATCCATGGAAACCCCGCATCGTTTCCGATAAGGTGAATATCTTTCACACCCGACTCAATCAGGCAATCTACCAAACCCGGAGGAGTGCCCACGCCACCAAATCCTCCGAAGAGAAGTGTCATGCCATCGAAGAACAATGAGTTTACAGTTGCGAAGTCAGTAACTTTATTAAACATACTCATGCCTCAACTTCCTTTAGCGATTGTTCAAACTTCTGCAACAACTCATCCGTCTCTTGCTGATTGATAATGAAAGGAGGTGAAATCAAAATTCCATTTTCATCTTTCCCATAAGGCCCACCCACTGCGGGATAAACCAGCAATCCATTTTTAAAACATTGCTCTATTACTTTCGCTTGTAATCCTTTTTTAGAAGGATCAAATTCAACTCCAATCATCAAGCCCTTACCCCTCACCAAATCAATGAAAGGGTATTTTTGCTTTAACTCTATCAGCTTATTTTTTATTACCGCGCCTTTCTCATTTACATTCCCGAGCAATTTATCTTCCTCCACTACTTCCAGCACTCGCAATGCTGTGGCGCAAGAAAGCGGATGACCGCTATAAGTATGACCACTCATGATCAATCCGCTGCCGTTTTTTATTGGTGCGAGAATCTTCTCAGTCATCAAAGTAGCGGCAATGCATGCATAGCCTGCCCCCAAGCTTTTTCCCACCGTAACGATGTCAGCCACGGTATTCCAATAATCCATTGCAAACCATTTGCCCGTGCGGCCCAAGCCTGTCATCACTTCATCGGCAATGAATAAGATACCATAGGCATCACAGATTTTTCGAATCTCTTTATAGTAGTCAGCATGAGGCGTAAGTGCGGTGCCTGCTGCTCCTACGATCGGCTCGGCAACAAAAGCAGCAATGTGCTTAGCTCCGGTTTTCTCGATCACCTCTATGAATTCTTTTGTTTGCTTCTCCAAAGAATCTTTTTCAAGATCCGCATGCAGCGAAGGATATTTCTCCAAAGAGTTTTCAAATCGCTGCCGCCTTAATGAATGCCCCGACAAAGAAAGCGCTCCTACAGTAATGCCATGATAACTTTTCCATCGCGAGATAAAATGCTTCTTCTCAGGCTGGCCTTGCTCCTGCCAATATTGAAGTGCCACCTTCATAGCTGTTTCAATGGCTTCTGTTCCGCTGTTGACAAAAAAAGTGTGGGAGTGAGCCTTCTGCACCGACAAGTCAAACAACTTCGTTGCCAATAGCTCAGCTTCCTCTGACCCAAATTGCGAGCGATACACAAATTGAAGCTTGTCTAGTTGTTTTTTGATAACCGGCAATACTTTTGGATGCGAATGGCCCAACGAACAGGTTACTGCACCCGAAGATCCATCCAGGTAAGCTTTCCCGGATTCATCAAAAATATAAACACCCTTCGCTGACTTTGCTTTGAGATAGGTTTTATTAAGAAGTGGTTGTATGTTGTGCACTCGATTAAAAAAGATATTTCTTGAAAGTTATAGGATTTGGTGATGTGTTAAAGGGGTATGTAATATTTTAATAATTTTAGAAGAATGAAGAAACGTACATTCCCAAATGCGTTAACAATTGTTGTGGCCTTTATTCTTGGTGCGGGAATACTCACTTACCTTATCCCAAAAGGTCATTACAAACGCAGCATCGACCCTGCCACAAAAAAAGAAGTGGTAGTTCCAGGCTCTTACACACTTGTAAATGAAAAAAATCTCTCTCCTTTCGATATCCTGGTTTGCATACCGCGCGGGGTAATCAATGGAGGAGAAATGATTGTACTCATTTTCCTGGTAGGAGGTTGTCTTTTTATTGTAGAGAAAACGGGAGCTCTTAAAGAGGGAGTAGGATTCTTCACATCCAAAGTAAAAGGCAAAGAAGGATTTGCCCTAGTAGCCATGGGGTTTCTATTTGTTACAGGGGGTGCCACCGAAGGACTTGAAGAAGAAATTATTCCATTGATACCGGTGCTGTTGGTATTTACGCGAAATCTTGGTTATCCGCCCATCGTAACGGTAGCCGTGAGTTATGGCTCCGCTATACTGGGTGCCGCCCTTAGCCCGGTAAATCCCTTCGGTGCCGTGATTGCTCAGAAGGTTTCCGAGGTGCCATTTCTGTCAAACAGTATTTTCAGATTGATTTTTTTGATTCTCGCTTTCATTGTCTGGATGGCGATTGTCATCCGCTACGCAACGAAGAATCGCGTGGAGAAAAATGCTGATTATGTTTCAGAGGTTCATCATTTCAGCCGATCGCACGTGATGATTCTCGGGTTTGTAGGAGTTGCTTTCTCATTGCTGATTTATGGAATGCTTGCTCTCAACTGGGGCTTCAACGAAATCTCCGCAGAGTTTTTTGTTATTGGCATTTGTATTGGACTTATTGGCGGCCTTGGATTGAATGGCACATTTCTCGCGTACGTAGAAGGATTACAGCAGATGACGTTCGCAGCAATGGTCGGTGGTTTTGCTTACGCAATTCCACTGGTTTTGAAAGAAGGAGTAATAATCGACTCCATCATCTACGGGCTTTTTACTCCGCTTCAATATGTTTCACCACTTCTTTCGATGCTGGGGATGATGATCTCACAATCGTTCTTGCATATTCTGATCCCAAGTTACTCCGGCCAGGCCGTTCTCACCATGCCAATTCTGGCTCCGCTTTCTGACTTGATTGGCCTCTCACGTGATCTTTGTGTGATGGCTTTTCAATATGGTGCCGTGTTAATGAATTTGATCAGCCCCACCAATGGATCTTTGATGGCAATCATCACCATCGCGGAGATCTCATACAAAGAATGGTTCAGCTTTATCTTTAAAAGGCTCCTAATCGTCTATATCCTCTGCGGTGCCAGCCTGTTTATGGCCATTTTGCTGAATTTATAACGCGATTTACCATTCTAAAAAGTAATGCTTAATTTAAGCCGCCTGGTTTAACAAAAAATCTAATTGTGTATTCGGATTTTCTTGGCTTTTAATGCATGAGAAAAAAATATTACCTCATCGTTCCGCTCTTCTTTATTTTTCTGTCGGGATTATCATCACCGGTAGATTCAATCTTTACTATCAGGGAATCAAAAGATTTTTTTCCCCTCAACCTTGCGTCCTTTTTTCTTAAAGATGCCGAGGGAAACTTGAAAATTGAAAATGTAATCAAGCTGAATAACCAGTTCGTTGCCATTCCAGATGAGATGTATGCTTTGCGGAACGATAAAAATATTAAGGCCTATTGGGTGCGGTGCACGCTCAATAATTTAACAGGCATGCAACTAAGAGAGCTTTTCTGCTTTCACCCAGGCGTGGATTCAATAGAATTGTTTATCTACAATCCCGATAGCACCATCAGCCATTCTTCCATCCAGTCCAACGAAGCAACCAGTGCCCGCCCGGTTTACATCAGCCAAGTGCTCGCACTACCATCAGTGCTTCAACCAGGTATCTCAAAAGTTTACGTGCGAGTAACTAACAGGTCTTTATACAGCCGCGAGATGGGAATTATTATCAATAGCATCTCAGAAGAAACAACTTTTTTAAATCACTTTCTCAGAGTAAGGTTTTACCAGGGGATCATGCTCGGCACACTTATACTCTTGTTGGTATTTCACATATTTCTCTACGCTTTTTTCAAAGACACAACATATCTGATCTTCCTGATCAACCTGGTCGTTACTATCGTCTACCTTTTATTACGAAAAAATTATCACCTTGAGTTTAGCTTCCTCTCTCCATTCGCATCGGAATTATTCTATCTGCATGATCCCATTGCCGTAATGGTGAGTTTAACAGCTATCTGGTTCGCCCAATCTTTTCTTAACACACGCGAAACAGATCCTATTATTCACAAAATCATGAATGTCATCATGATTACACAAGGAGCTGTGATTAGCTGCATGCTTTTGCAGCAATTTCTTACCCCGATGAACCTGCTGAGTATTTATCTTGGGTTCACGTCTTCGCTCATCATGATTTTTGCTTCCATCCGAAGCTACCGAAAAGGAAACAGGTTCGCACTCTATATTCTATTTGGATTTCTCCTGCTGGCGTTTATTCCTGTGATTTATTCCATTCCCATCCCAAATTATCTTCACTACAACACCAGTGAAACTGACTACCATTACCTGGCGGAGTGTATTCGGGCTGTGATTTTTGCAGTTGGTATTTCCGAACGCTTTTACCTGCTAAAGAAGAAAGTAGCGAGCATGGAGATCGAAAAAAACCAGCTGATGTTTGAAAAAGAGAAACAGATGCAAGAAGAGAAAGAACGCATTTCGCGCGACCTGCATGACAACATTGGTTCGTTGCTTGCAGGCTTGTCGTATGATCTTGGAAATCCTGCGCTAAATCTTTCAAACAATCCCCAGATAAATGCTGCACGTGACAATGTAAGAACAATCATTGTGCAGCTTCGCGAAACTATCTGGGCTCTAGAAAACAATCAGGTAACTATTGGAGAGATTGAAAACAAACTCGATAACCTCATCTTTACGTATCAACGAAATATTTTTGATATCAAGTTCAGGCTGGAGGTACCCCGAGACATAAAATCTTTACGTCTAAATCCCCGACAGGCCATTAACCTGTATCGCATTACCCAAGAAGGCATTCAAAACGCTATCCGGCACAGTCAGGGCAAAAACATTGACATTCAATTTTCATACAATTCCGACTCAAAAACATTTCTTGCCAAAGTGACGGACGATGGCATAGGCTTTAGTGCTGATGAAAATTATAAGGCCCAGGACAACCACTACGGGATTAAAAATATGAGAATAAGAGCTGCGGAATTAGATGGTCACTTAAAAATTGAGCGGGGTCAACCATCCGGCACAGTCGTGTCTCTATCATTTCCTCTTCAAAAAGATTAAATCTTCAAACCTCGCCTGACAGTCGGTTCAAAAGTCTACGATTTGGCTGACATAAATCATTTTCTTGCCTGACTGGCGACAGTATTTTCTTTCCCTTGTGCGGGTACTTTTATCTCATAATTATTCGCCATGGAACCCAATAAATACATTAATACAGACGGCAACACTGCCGTTGCAAACGTTGCTTACGGTTTTTCTGAAGTAGCCGCTATCTATCCCATCACGCCTTCATCAGACATGGGCGAGCGTGCAGATGCCTGGGCAACGGAAGGACGCAAAAATATTTTCGGACAAAAAGTAGACGTAGTTCAAATGCAATCGGAAGGAGGCGCTGCCGGTGCATTACACGGTGCGCTATCTGCCGGAGCAATGGCCACCACGTTTACAGCCTCGCAAGGGTTGATGCTGATGGTGCCCTTAATGTTTAAGATGGCCGGTGAAATGCTCCCCACGGTATTTCACGTATCAGCCCGATCATTAGCATGTCAATCTCTTTCAATTTTTGGTGATCACTCCGATGTGATGGCTACGCGTGGCACAGGCTTCGCCATGCTGGCTTCCAACAACGTTCAAGAAGCACAGGATATGGCGGTGATTTCTCACCTGGCCACACTGGAATCAAAAATTCCTTTCCTGCATTTCTTTGATGGGTTCCGCACTTCACACTCTATTCAAAAGATCATTCCGATCAGCTACGAAGAAATGCGCAGCATGCTTGACATGAAATTCGTAGAAGAGTTTCGTTCAATGGCGTTAAAACCGGAAGCACCTCTCTGCAAAGTAGGGGCTCAAAATCCAGATGTGTATTTCCAGGGGCGTGAAACCGTAAATAAATATTATGATGCGCTTCCCGGCATTGTAGAAAAATATTTGAAACTATTCGGTGAGAAAACGGGAAGAAAATACAAACTCTACGAATATGTGGGCGATCCGCAAGCAACCAAAATTTTAGTGTCGATCGGTTCATCCAATGAAACCATTGAAGAAACCATTAACTATTTAAGGAAGAAAGGTGAGAAAGTTGGTCTGCTGAAAGTGAGATTGTACAGGCCATTTGTGGTAAAAGATTTTGTAAACGAAATCCCCAAAACAGTTAAGAAGATTGCCGTGCTGGATCGCACCAACTGTACTGCCATTCACTTTCACATCAGCATGGGTGACCCGGTTGAGTAAGCCCTATCATGGTAAAATCCAAGAAATCTCAAGAGGGGTACTAATTTTAATAAATTTTTCCACATTTTGTCATCAATTGTTTTATAAAATAACACAAAAAAAACACTTGCGGATAGACCTAGATCATCGGCTAGAATACCGAATTCATTATTAGGGGGCAGGTATGAGCGAACAAGTTAAAGAGCGTACAAGAGAA
>CAZNCO010000153.1:0-8860 GCA_964571345.1 uncultured Ohtaekwangia sp. | reverse complement strand
GATTATTTTTGGTCAGACTTTGATCTTCGCTATTATTTTGATCTATGCTTTCGTTCAGCAGGGTATTGCCAAAGAGCTAGAATCTTTGGCGAAGGCCAAAGAAACAAAGGCTATAGAAATGTTAATAGTTCGAGAGCAAGAACTAAAAAAAAGCGAGCTGAGATTTCAGGATCTTATAAAAAAAATAAGTGAACTTGAAAATGAACTGACTAATTGCAAAAAGAAATAACTACTTCAATACCATCACCACCGCAGCCACCACCGTCATCCCAACAATAAACCAGCGATAAAATTTATCGCTCATCTTTTTTACAAGCGCAATGCCTACGTAAGCGCCCAGCACAATTGCGGGAATTAATTGTAAAGCAAGCATCCATGAGTCGGCATTGATCGTGTGCCACACCCAAATGTGAAATGGAACTTTAAACCAATTCATCACCAAAAAGAACCAGGCGGTAGTGCCAATGAAGTTGTTTTTCGGAAGCCGCATGCTTAAAAAATAGACGGCCATCACAGTGCCTGCGAGATTTCCAATCATGGATGTGAAGCCACCCAAAAAACCTGCGATGATTCCAAAGTAAATGCTGTCTGGAATTTTTTCTTTGCCACCCAGCTCCATCCACACCATAATTACCACACTGATAACAATCGTTCCTGCCATGATGATACGGAAGACTTCATCATTGATATAATTCCCGGCAAAGCTTCCGGCAATCACGCCTCCAGCCGCCCACGGGAACAAGATTTTCAGATGCTGAAAAGATGCATGGCGATGATAATACCACACACCCATCACATCAGCCACAAGCAGCATTGGCAGCATAATGCCGCTGGAGGACTTGCCTCCGAAGGCAATTGCCAACAATGGTACAGAAAGCATTCCCGCACCGTGAACACCCGTCTTTGCCATGCCAATGAGCAGCGCTACCGACAGCACTAAGGTGAGACTCTCAAGATCAAACTGAGTTAAAAGCATGATTATTCAAAGTGTGAAAGCTACTTAAACTTCGTTACCTGACAAAAGTCATGGTTTGAGATTTTCGGGAATCACATCTTGTGTCTTAAATTAATAAGGTGATGAATACGACTGCGGCTGATCTCAAACTTAAAAAATGGATTAATCTTCTGCGCATTTCAATCGGTGTAATTTATATCTGGTTTGGTATGCTCAAATATTTTCCTGGCGTAAGCCCTGCGGAAGATTTGGCAAAGGAAACCATTCATTTACTCACATTTGGTTTGATTGACTCCGATCTTTCATTACTGCTGCTCGCCATTTGGGAAACAGTGATTGGCGTATTTCTGATCGCGGGCTTCTTTAAGCGAATCTCATTTTGGCTGGTGTTGGTCCACATGATCTGCACGTTTACACCACTTGCTCTGTTGCCTCACCTTTCATTTACACAAATGCCATTCTCCCTTACACTGGTGGGGCAATACATTATTAAGAACATCGTGATCATCTGCGCCCTTTGCGTGATAAATACTTTCGAAGAAAAGTAATCGCTTCCGCTAATCCTGCAAAAACTTCTGTTAGAAGAAATTCCTGCAAAGATTTCTAGATAACTATTTGCGTAACCGAATGGTTTCCTTTAATATTGTAACCGTTTGGTTACATAACCAGTAAACACGTATGAGAAGAGATGTTTTTCAGGCCATTGCAGACCCTACACGCAGAGAAATCATCAATATGATTGCGCACAAAACACTGAACCTAAATTCGGTGGCGAAAAAATTTGACATGAGTCGTCCGGCTATCAGCAAGCACATGAAAATTCTCAATGAATGTGGCTTGGTGGTTGTTACCCAAAAGGGTCGTGAACGCCATTGCGAAGCACGGCTTGAGAAACTAAATGAAGTGTCGGCATGGATTGAACAGTATCGGAAATTCTGGGAATCAAAATTTGATTCGCTTGAAATCTATCTTGACAAACTGCAGAAAACGAAAAAATCAAAACGAAAGAAATAAATATGAGACGAATAATTTTATCACTTCACACCACTTTAGATGGCTTTGTTGCCGGTCCGAAAGGCGAAATGGATTGGATCAAACTTGATGAGGCTATGTTTGACTTTGTAAACACATTTACGGATAAAGCTGACACCGCGTTATATGGCCGAGTCACTTTTGAAATGATGGAAGCTTATTGGCCGACAGCCGGTGACAAGCCAAACGCGAGCAAACACGATCGGGAGCATTCAGCGTGGTACAATAAGGTTAATAAGGTGGTATTGTCAACTACTCGCAGAGACTCTTCCGAAAAGGTAAAGTTTATTAACTCAAATATGGTGGAGGAAATCGCGCGCTTGAAAAATCAACCTGGCAAAGATGTTCTCATTTTCGGAAGCCCGCGTGCGGCTCATTCCTTGATGTCACACAATTTAATTGATGAATATTGGCTTTTTGTGAATCCTGTAGTTCTGGGCCAAGGAATTCCCGTTTTTAACTCAGTGACAACTCCGATTAAATTAGAGTTGATAGCCAGCAAATCATTTCCGTGCAATGTCATTGGTTTAAACTATCAAGTTAAACGCTAACACTGCAATCATGCCTTCACTGAACAAAGATTCAAAATCACTTTTAGTTTCCCGACTATTAAATGCTCCAGTAGAACTTGTATGGGAAGTTTGGACGAACCCTGAACATCTTAAGCATTGGTGGGGCCCCACGGGATTCACGAACACTATTCACCAAATGAATGTGGTTGAACGTGGTGTGTGGGAATTAATTATGCATGGACCTGACGGAACAGATTACCGAAACGAAAGTGTGTTTACGAAAATTATTCCTTTAAAGAAAATTGTTTACGAACATACGACTGCACCGAAGTTTGTTGCGACCATAACCTTTGAAGGGAAAGGAAAACAGACTCAGCTAACCTGGCACATGGAATTTGAATCTGCCCAGCAGCTTGAGCAAGTTGTTAAAGTCTTCAAGGCGGACGTTGGTTTGATACAGAATATTGACAGGATGGAACAGCATCTCGCAGAAGAAAGCGCCCACATTCCGCATAAAGGCGTGGTAATAGTGGAGCGAACCTTTCAGACGCCCGTTTCGAAAGTATGGAAAGCGATCACCAACAAAGATGAAATGAAGCAATGGTATTTTAATCTTGCTGAATTTAAAGCAGAGGTAGGGTTTGAATTTGAATTCTCTGCCGGGGAAAGTCCCGAGAAGGAATTTCTGCATCATTGTAAAGTTGTTGAAGTAGAATTTGAGAAGAAGCTTTCCTACACTTGGCGTTATCCAAAATATTTTGGAACGTCCGTTGTCACATTTGAGTTGACAGCCGAAGGCAATACAACGCAATTGAAATTATCTCACCAGGGAATAGATTCTTTTCCAAAGGACGATCCATCTTTCGCCAACGAGAGTTTCAGTGGAGGTTGAACTTATATCGTAATTACTTCACTCAAAGAGTTTGTAGAGAAGTAAAAATTTATCTTGCTATTTTCTTGGATGGAGGCAAGGAAGGCAGTGTCACGGTAAAGATGCTACCTTCACCATACCTTGATTTTACAGAAATCTTTCCTTTAATTTTATCAACCGTCTCCTTCACAATGTATAATCCTAATCCTGAGCCACGACTTTTTTCATCGCCACGGTAAAACATTTTGAAAATGTTATCTACGTGCTCTGCCGCAATTCCAATGCCGTTATCACGAACAGTCACTACTGCCTGTTGATTGGTATAACTCACATTTACTTCAATGAAAGGTCCATGGGCATGTGGATTAAAATATTTTATCGAGTTTGAAATTAAGTTATTCAGAATGATCGTTAAACGTTTCTTATCTGTAAAAAAAACATCGGTGCCAGTAACATTTACAATTCGTTTAATTTGATTTTTTTCATCCAGATACATCAGGTTGTCGATTACTTCATGAATCACTTTGTTAAAATCAATTGGCACTACTTCCATTTCAACGCGGGCATTTCGCGAGAAGTCTATAATGTCGCGAATGAATCCGTCCAGCTTTTGTACGCTGATTTCAATTTTCTGTAAATAATCCTCCACCATTTCGGGCTTATCTAATCGCGCAACATTTACAAGACCAAGAATCGATGCCAATGGCGCGCGCAGGTCATGAGACGCGCTGTATACAAAGCGATCGAGCTCGCTGTTTACCTTTTGAAGCTCTGCGTTTCGCCTTTCCACCACACGTATCCTCCAATTGTAAATCAAATAGAGAAGCCCTAAAATTAATATTAGTACAATAGCATAGAACCAATACGTCTGATAGTAAAATGGAAGCACCGTCACGGTGATAGCCGCACCATTCGTGTTCCAAACGCCATCACTATTGCAGGCTACTACACGAAACTGATAGGTGCCCGGCCGTATGTTTGTATAATCTGCCTGTCGATTTTTATCCGCATCGATCCAATCTTTATCAACCCCTTCAAGTCTGTAGCGAAATCTAATTTTTGTAGGCGATACAAAGCTAAGCGCTGTAAAAGAAAAACTGTATCGAAGCTTGCCAGGATCTATAGTGGTAGATTTAGCGGAACTAAGGTATTCAGTATTATCAGCCAGCACAGACGTAATATATACCGGTGGTGCCGTCAAATTGGGTCTTATTTTCTCGGGGAAAAATACAGATACGCCTCCAATTGTGGGCACCCATATCTTTCCAGTAGATGAAACGATGGAGTGTGTAGCTCCAGTACATTCTTTTGTTTTCATTCCATCTTGATTGTCGAACAATTTCACATTGATAACCGATCTTTTCTTTGCGATGAAATCTAGTATCTCCTGCTTTGACATTCTGAAAAGGCCAATGTTGGAAGTAACCCAAACATTTCCGCTTTTATCCTCCAACCAATCAAAGAAAGTTTCGCCCTGTGAAATTTTTAGCAGAGAAATCGGGATAAACTTTTGTCCATCGAAATGAAGCAAACCAATGTTCGAAACAATCCAAACTTTTCCACTTTCATCGGTGTGGATATTGAAAATCAAAATTCCAGAATCGTCTCTTCCAATATGATAAGTTGTAACTTCTCCTTTCTTGTTGATAATTGAAAGACCACCGCTGTGAGTGCCGGCAAGAATTTCTCCTTTTTGATTTTCTTCCAATGCTAATACATAATTTGACTTGAGACCATTTGTTTTGTTAAACACCTTATTGATTTTTCCCTTCCGGAAAACAGCAATGCCGGCTGATCTTGATGCGACCCATATGTTTCCCTCGTGGTCTTCAATTATTCTTCTTAGATCAACTGCTGGTAGTCCATCCTTTTCAGTGAAAAGCTTTTCTCTACCATGTTCAATTTGCAAAAGCCCTTTATAAGAAGCAATCCACATTGTTCCCGTTTTATCAATCAATAGATCCCGCACACCCGCATCTTTAAACATTAACTTGACAGGAAAAGATTTTACTTCGCCATTTTGATAAACGTCTATTGCCCCGGCATCGCTTCCTATATAAAACTTCCGCTCCGGCCCTTCGAGAATTACATTTATTTTGTTGTTCGATAACCCATTCTTCGTTGTGAAATTGATAATACTCGATTCTCTTATTTGAATCAGACCATTTCGCCCTGTGCTTACCCACAAGCTATTCTCGGAGTCGGCATACATTCCGGTTATTCGGCCGAGAGGATATCCCTCGCTCTCAGAAAGAAACTCAAACTTATCGTCCACCAGACTTATTCTAGCAAGACCTAGCTCGGTTCCGACCCAGATTCTGCTTTGGCCATCGGAGGTGAGGGCATTGATTTGATAATTCTTTAGCGCATCGTATTGAGTAAGTTTTTGGCCCTTCAACAGGTTCAATCCATTAGTCGTGCCAATCACCAATGTGTTGTCGTGGGAGACCATCAGCGTATTGACCGTTTCACTTAGTAACCCATCAACGTGGCGCAGAGCTTTTCCATCAAAGCTATAAAGCCCTTCACCATCTGTGGCAATCCATAAAACTCCATTTTTGTCTTTGGCTAGATCAAGGATGCCTGCCGTGTTTAGTTCAGAATAATCGATGCGCGAAATTTTTTCTTTTTTGATGAAGAACAAGCCTGCGTTATTGGCCCCGGCCCACACACCTCCATCAGGCTCCATCAACAAGCACCTGACCGAACGGGGCAAAGTTTGACTGGTGGAATCAAGACTTTTAAATGTTGAATTTTTATAGACAACTATTCCGCTGCCTTGTGATGCAAACCAAAGGGAGCTGTCGGGGCTCAGATAGGCTTTGTAAAATGCATCAGTTGTAAGAAATGGAATTTTGGTTCGATCAAACACGTCTACTTTCTGACCATCAAACCGCATGATGCCATTATAACTGGTGATCCAGATAAAACCTGTTTTAGCCTGAACGACCGAGGTGATGGCGTTTGAAATGAGCCCGTTGTCGCCCGTGTATTGCGCGATATAACTTTGACTAATTAGGGAGCCGGGCGAAAAGCCACTCATTTGGCAAAAGCCATTTTGCACGAGTATGCCTACAATGATCCACACTAAAGAAAAAAGCCTCACTCTATTCACATACCGAAGATATATGAATTGAGTAAAAATTTTATCTCCTTACTGAATTAAATTAGCGCTACGTGATTTTTTTAATTAACGCTGAGCATGCTCAGTTCAAGCTTTACTTGCCGATTTACTTAAGCCGTTTCTTAAGTTGTTGAATTTGCTCCTCTAACTCTCGTGTACGTCTGTCACGATCTTCGTTGGTAGCCAATAGTTCTTCGAGGTTTTGTTTGAGCTCTTCTTCGCGTACTTTCAGTTCTTCCGCCTGATGTTTTGATTCTTGCAAAAGTTCTTCAGTGCGCTGCGACATCAGAGTGGTGTTTAACGCGGTTGTGAGGCGTTCAGCCAGCGATTGGATGAATTGAATTTGGAAATCGGGCATGACAGAGAATGCGGCTAATTCAATTACTCCAATGCAAATCTCTTCATATTTGAGTGGTACCAAAATGATGGTTGTTGGTGTTGTGGATCCGAGCCCAGATGAAATCTTAAAGAAACTCCGAGGAACTGCATTTATAATTTGTGTCTCTTTGTGTTCAAAACACTCGCTCACTAAACCTTCACCTAGTGGGACATCTTTTGCTTTTTCAAAGCCATAGCTGGCCATCGTTTTTAGAACCTCATGAGTGGAGTCAAAAAGATAGATAGCACCACCGGCCATGTGCAAATGTTGAACAAGCGCACTAAGAATTGTTAAGCTTAACTCTTTTACATTGTTTTTGCTCGTGCTGAGGATGTTTGCAAACTTGGCTTGCGACTGGTCATTCCAGATTCGCTCTTTGTTGCGCTCTTGTTCGTCACGCATTTCTTTTTTCTGCTGTTCTAATTCAAACCTTGCATCGTGTAGCGATTGTTCGAGAGATAACCGCATCCGCTCTTTATCTTTCTTTTCCTGTCTCACGCGGATTTTTACGAATGCATAAAAAAATCCGATAGCGGCTGAGAAAGCCAACATATAAAACCACCAGGTTCTCCAGAACGGTGGCGTGATTACAATTTTTAATTGCACCCCTTTTTCATTCCAAACATTATCATTGTTGGAGCCCTTTAAACGGAAAATGTATTCTCCTGGATCTAGGTTGGTATAAGTTGCTGTTCTTTTGTTACCAACGTAGTTCCATTCCTTGTCGAAGTTTTCAAGTTGATAGGCATATTGATTTTTCTCAGGGTAACTATAATTAAGTGCAGCAAACTGAAAGCTGATCACGGCCTGATCATATGACAAACGAATGGATTCAGTGTACTGAATATTTTGCTCCAACATCGAACCTGGCACTACTGGAACGCTTTTGTTAAAAATCTGGAAATCGGTAATCACAACTGGAGGTACGTTCTTGTTGTTTTGAATTTCAGAAGGATGAAACCAGTTAAGCCCGTTAATACCACCGAAGAGCAGGCTTCCATCTTTAGCTTTATGTGCTGCACCCCAATAGAATTCATTGCTCTGAAGCCCTTCACTTGCATCATAGTTGGTAAATGATTTTGTGTTTTTGTTGAACCGGGAGAGCCCATTGCTAGTGCTCATCCATAGATTACCATCGTTGTCTTCTTTGATGCCAAAAATTGTATTGTTGGAAAGACCTTCTTCCTCCGAGTAGTGGTGAATGATGCCTGTTTTGATCTCCAGCTGATTGAGGCCTCCACCAAAAGTTCCGACCCATATATTTCCACTTTTATCCGCATGCAAGCTGATTACATGATCGCTGCTCAACGAGTTAGTGTTTGCGGTATCGCTGGTATAGTGTTCAAACGTTGATCGTTCTTTGTTGAATCGATTCAACCCAAACCAGGTACCGATCCAAAGGGATTCGTCTTCGGTTTCTACAAAAGCCTGGCCCTGAATATTGTTTCCAATGATAGAAGTGGGATTGTTTTCATCATGCAGGTATTGCTTCCAGGTTTCGGTTTCTCGATCAAAGCGGGCTAATCCATTTTCTGTTCCAACCCAAAAGTTTCCTTGCTTGTCTTCGTAAGTGATTTGAATACGATCGTCTGGTGGTGAATTTTTTCCTTCGTGTCGATAAACCTTCACCTGATTAGTGGAGAGGTTGACTTTGTTTAACCCAAACCCCCAAGTGCCAACCCATAAAGTGCCCAACTTGTCCTGGTAAATAGATGATATCTGGTTACTTGATAGTTGAAAGGTTCCCTTGCTACCGTTTCCAACTAATTTGAATTTCTTTTCTACGGCATCAAAAAGATTCAGTCCTCCGCCTTGTGTGCCTACCCATATTCTTCCCAGGTTGTCATCATAAATAGATCGGATCAAATTAAAACTGATTGATCCTTCATTACCCGCCTCATGACGAAACAATTGAAATTTTTTTCGATCAAGTAATTTATTCAAACCGGCTCCCTCGCAGCCCAACCAAATTCCACCTTGGTTGTCT
>CAZNCO010000152.1:0-8988 GCA_964571345.1 uncultured Ohtaekwangia sp. | reverse complement strand
TTCCTATCCCTTCCGGTAAAGCCATCAGTATATCGCCACCCCTGTTCTTTTTATCCTGAAGCATTAATCGTATTACCTCACTCTGATCATAAGGAGCATTTTCCTTTGAAAAAATAGAAATCAAATAATCCTGAATCTCCTTCAGCTCAGAGCATTCCATAAGTCCCAACTCCGCAGCAATGAATGATTCCATAATCATACCGATCGCAATTGCCTCACCATGAAAAATCCGGTTGCCACGGGAAAGAAAATAAGATTCTAATGCGTGCCCCATCGTATGGCCAAAGTTCAGGATCTTTCTTAGCCCCTTTTCGGTTGGGTCTGATTCGGTTACAGATTTCTTAAAATCAACGGAATGCTTAACCAGCGTATTCCAATCCTGATCTTCCAGACTTTTGGCTCGGATAACATCCCACATTTTTCTATCAGAGATGAGGCAGTGTTTGATTATCTCGGCAAATCCACTTCTTAGCTCACGCGAAGGCAGTGAATTCAAAAACAGGGTGTCTATGATGGTCGCCTTAGGTTCACAAAAGACTCCGATGTGATTTTTAAAATCGTTGAAGTCAATACCCAGTTTGCCACCTACGCTGGCATCCACCTGCGAGAGTAATGTGGTGGGCATCAGGATAAAGTCAATTCCCCGTTTGTACGTAGCCGCACAGAAGCCCCCCATGTCGCCCAAAACACCACCTCCCAATACAATCAAAAGTGAGTGTCGGTCAAAATTCAAATCTGTAAGATATTGCCAGATAATCTTGCAGGTATCAAGGTTCTTGTGTTCCTCCCCTGCAGGAACTTCCATTACCTTTTTAACCGAGATATCGCTTTCTATAGTGGGGAGGCAAAACTTCCTGGTGTTGCTATCGGTGAGAATGGCGATGCCGGAGTAGTTAGACTCCTCTACCACCGACTTCAATTTGTCTTTCAAAAACAGAACAGAACCTTTCATAAATAAATGACATTCAAAGTAAGTCAAAAACTATCACTAAATTTTGTCTCAATATCCTGGTAAGTGATTCTTTCCCACTGTTCCCCCATTACCAGCGGCCTGAAATAAGAGGCGTCCAAAATCAAAGAAACAAACGCACTTGACACTTTAAATCTTTACAATTCAAAAAACTATATCGTTTGAAATTCAACAGCTGCTATATTTGCCGCAAATTTTCTTTATGGACATCGACCCCATTCGTTTCGATAATACAGAGGTTGCCTTCTCTTACAAAAGTGACCGTGAGCTAAAAAAAGCAAATTTCATTTTCTCTCTTGTAAACAATCCAATAGTTTCATCTGTTGCAACAGGACTTGCCAAAATAAGTCTTGCATTGCACCTACCTATAAAAGGGATGATTCGCGCTACAGTGTTTGAGCATTTCTGTGGGGGCGAGACGGTAGAAGAAAGCGAACATACCATTCAAAAGCTTTACAAACATCATGTCGGAACCATCCTCGACTATTCAGTAGAAGGGACTGAAACAGAAGAAGCTCTTGACAAAACATGTGAGGAGATTCTTCACACCTTCGAAAAAGCAAAGAACAATCCGGCCATACCCTTTTGCGTGTTTAAACCAACGGGCATTGCCCCCTTCCATTTGCTTGAAAAAGTGCAGGCAAAAACTGAATTGACTGAAAAGGAGAAAACGGCCTGGCAGCACGTTCACGACAGGTTTGATAAAATCTGTAAGAAGGCATTTGACTATCAGGTGCCCATCCTAATAGATGCAGAAGATAGTTGGATTCAAAACCCAATCGATGATCTCGTTACCGAAATGATGCGCAAATACAATCAACAGCGCGCCATTGTATTCAATACCTATCAAATGTATCGGGCAGATATGCTGGGCAACATACGCAATGCTCATCACGATGCCGCCATGCACAATTACTTTCTGGGCGTGAAGATGGTGCGCGGAGCATATATGGAAAAGGAACGTGAACGTGCCGAAAAGATGGGCTACCCAAGTCCGATTCATCCTGACAAAGAGGCAACCGACAATGCCTTTAACCAGGCGCTGGCATTTTGCCTCGATAACAAACAACGCATATCCCTGCTCTGCGGATCGCACAACGAATACAGCAATCAATACCTGGCAATGCTGATGGAGCAACATGGTCTAAAGAAAGATGATAAGCGTATCTGGTTCGCTCAATTACTTGGTATGAGTGATAATATTTCGTTCATGCTGGCCAAAGAAGGTTACAATGTTGCGAAGTATGTTCCTTACGGACCGGTGGAATCAGTAATGCCTTACCTACTAAGACGAGCTGCAGAAAATACTTCCGTAGCCGGCCAAAGCAGCCGGGAGTTGACGTTCATCCGAAAAGAATTGAAGAGAAGAGCAGAAAAAAAATAAAGCTCTTCTTCGAAGGAAGCTCCCGGATGATTTGGCATCTGGAGAGAAGTCTCAACGAGGTGCCTTTGGAAAGTTTACTGCATACGCGCGGCTGACATTTTATGCCTATTGAAAACTTCTACTCGCGCGATTAGAAGTTCGCGGAGTAGGCCTTACGAAAAGACTGCAACATCTCCATCCGCGAAATTCATACGACTACTACAAGGCAATTTGTGCACCCGCCCACACCATTCGCCTCAAAGCGAAGGACCGCGTGACAAGGCGTAGAAAATCTCCATCCAATAACTCTAATTCACTATTTTTGCAGCCTAATTTAGTTTTAGGAACATGCAATTATCCGAACAAGAAATCATCCGCAGACAGAGCCTGGAAGAGTTGAACAAGCTAGGCATCAACCCCTACCCTGCTGCATTATACGAAACCAACATATCCTCTAAATATTTCCACGAAAATTTCGAAAAGCTTGATCAGGACTTGTCCTTCGCTGGCCGCATCATGACGCGCAGGGTGATGGGCAATGCATCCTTTGCTGAATTACAGGATGAGACCGGACGCGTGCAAGTATATTTTCGCAGAGATGACCTTTGCCCCGGAGAAGACAAAACTCTTTACAATACTGTTTTCAAAAAGCTTCTTGATATCGGAGACATCATCGGCATCAAAGGATTTCCTTTCACCACACAAACCGGTGAGAAGTCTATTCACGTTACCGAGTTTACAATTTTATCGAAGTCGCTAAAGCCACTGCCCATTGTAAAAGAAACAAAAGATGAGCAAGGCAACGTTCATCTTCACGATGCCTTCACAGACCCAGAGCAGCGTTACCGAATGCGCTACGTAGATCTGGTGGTGAATCCACAAGTACGCGATGCATTTGTAAAGAGAACAAAGCTCGTCAACTCCATGCGCGAGTATCTCAACAAGCAAGGATATCTTGAAGTAGAAACTCCGATCCTTCAACCATTGTATGGTGGCGCTGCCGCGAAGCCATTCAAAACACATCACAACACACTCGACATGACTCTTTATTTGCGTATCGCGAATGAGTTGTATTTGAAGAGATTGATTGTAGGTGGCTTCAGTGGTGTATATGAGTTCTCGAAAGACTTCCGCAACGAAGGCATGTCGCGCTTCCACAATCCGGAATTCACGCAAGTGGAATTATACGTAGCCTACAAAGACTACAACTGGATGATGGAGCTTGTAGAGGAGATGATTGAAAAAGTAGCGCTCGACCTTCATGGCACTACCGAAGTGCAAGTGGGTAAACACCTCATCAACTTCAAGCGACCATGGAAACGATTCACCATGTTTGAAGCGATTCAACATTTCACCGGCATCGATATCTCAGAAATGGACGAGGCTGCCTTGCGCGATGCTTGTCGCAAGTTGGGTGTACCGATGGATGATACCATGGGCAAAGCAAAACTTATTGACCAGATCTTTGGTGAGAAGTGCGAGCCGAACCTGATTCAACCGACATATATTACCGATTATCCGGTTGAGATGTCGCCTCTTTCGAAGAAGCACCGCAGCAAGCCTGGATTGGTAGAACGTTTTGAAGCCATCTGTAACGGAAAAGAGATTTGTAATGCGTACTCCGAATTGAATGATCCGATCGATCAGCGCAAGCGCTTTGAAGAACAACTGGAAATGGGCAAGCGTGGCGATGAAGAAGCGATGATGCTCGATGAAGATTTCCTGCGCGCGCTGGAATATGGAATGCCTCCCACTGCTGGTCTGGGAATTGGTATCGATCGACTCAGCATGGTGATGACTAATTCACAATCCATCCAAGATGTGATCTTCTTCCCGCAAATGAAGCCGGAGAAAGGTGCCGAAGTCTCGAGTGAAAAAGATTTTGAGGCTATTGGCGTGCGGGCAGAGTTGATTCCTATTCTTCAGAAGCTAGGCATCAACTCGGTAGCGAAATTAAAAGAGACAAAGCCTACAAAACTATTCAATGATATTCCCGGAATGCGGAAGAAGTTGAAACTTGACACTGTTCAGAATCCTACGTTGCAGGAGATTGAAGGGTGGTTGAAGTAAAAAATGTTGCGCACCCTCTCCTGAGAAGATGCGCAACACATAAAACTAAAATTATAGCGTAGCCATATCAATCACAAAACGATAGCGCACATCTCCTTTTAGCATTCTCTCGTACGCTTTTTCTATATCCTTAATGTCGATGAGTTCGATATCAGAAACGATATTATGCTCTGCACAGAAATCAAGCATCTCCTGAGTTTCGGCAATGCCACCGATACCTGAACCTGCGAGGCTTTTTCTTCCGCCTAAAAGACTGAAAGGATGAACAGGCGCTGCCTTGGGCGGAACACCCACGCACACCATCGTTCCATCAGTCTTTAGCAACGACAAATACATGTTAAGATCATGTTCAGCCGAAACTGTATCGAGAATAAAGTCGAAAGTCCCTCTTACCGCTTTTACTTGTGACGGATCTTTCGTGACAACAAAATTGTGTGCTCCTAATTTCTTAGCATCCTTTTCTTTATCTGCTGACGTACTCAACACGGTGACTTCTGCGCCAAAGGCTACACCAAATTTTACACCCATATGTCCAAGGCCACCAAGACCGAGCACCGCGAGCTTATGCCCCTTGCCTACTTTCCAATGCTTCAGCGGGGAATATGTGGTAATACCCGCACACAGCAATGGAGCTACTGCCGCAAGATTTAACTTTTCAGACACGTGCAGTACAAACTCCTCGCGCACGACAATCGTATTTGAATAGCCCCCATAGGTAGGTGTTTTCTTATCCTGTTCATAGCCATTATAAGTTTGGCTATTGCCATTAAGGCAATACTGTTCGAGGTTCTGTTTACAATTCTCGCATGTTTGGCATGAGTCCACCATACAGCCGGTGCCGGCCAGGTCGCCTACTTTAAATTTCGTTACCTTGTCTCCCACCTTCACCACTCGCCCAACAATTTCGTGGCCTGGAACCATGGGGAAGATG
This sequence comes from uncultured Ohtaekwangia sp., assembly GCA_964571345.1. Classification (GTDB taxonomy): domain Bacteria; phylum Bacteroidota; class Bacteroidia; order Cytophagales; family Cyclobacteriaceae; genus ELB16-189. The sequence continues at coordinate 3,654 of CAZNCO010000152.1, read as the reverse complement.
CCTGGAAACCAATCGTTTCTGATCTGGTGGAGATCCGAGTGGCAGACCCCACAATACAGGATATCAAATTGCACATCGTGTGGCCCTACTTCTCGTCTTTCAAAATTCCAGGGAGCCAGGGGAGTTTTCTCATTCTGCGCTGCGTATGCTTTAGCTTTGATCATAGGTTATTATTTATTTTAGGATGTAAATATTTTTTGAGACGATAAAGTTCCTATCAAATCCTCTTTTGGTTATTTAAAGATACGATGTTAACACGTCTCACCGGAAATTGTTAAGCCGTCCCAGTAATAATACGCGGTCAAAACTAAAAATCACCCTGTTCATTCAGAGTAAGCTTATCATCAGAATTATTCCGTTAGAAAAAAGGCAGAACCAATTAAACATAAAAGGTTTTATCTTTAACTACCTTAACCACCGCCTACCCTATGTTCAAGAAAGGATTTTTTATCGTATTCCTGTTGCCTATTTTGTGCCAGACCTGGGCGCAGGAAAAACATTACTACCAGACTGATTTTCCGAAAGAAGAATTTGCTACACGTAGGGCTAAGATTTATGATGCCATCGGCACAAATGCCATTGCGCTGATTCAAGGCGCCAGCGGAGTTCCGGGGTTCAGTGTCTTCCGCCAGTCCAACACATTTTATTATTTGACAGGACTGGAATCAGCCCATGCCTATTTGTTACTGAATGGAAGGAACAAGAAAGCAACTTTGTATCTGCCACATCGCGATGAAGGAACGGAGCGCGGCCAGGGGAAAGTGTTGTCAGCCGAAGACAATGAATTACTACTGCAACTCACCGGTGTGGATCGTGTGCGAGGTATTGAATTTCTATCCACTGATTTAATCGGCACAGGTTTGATTCGCCCTCCTGCCCCACTGCTTTACACACCGCTGAGTCCTGAAGAATATGGTAATGACAGTCGCGATGAACTATTGGCGAGCCAGGCCCGCTCATCTGCAGATCCATGGGATGGACAAATCACGCGCGAAGCTCTCTTTGTGCGCAAACTAAACGAACGCGTTCCGCAATTTGAAATCCGCGATCTGTCGCCCACGCTGGATTCGATGCGCCTGATCAAAAGCCCTAAAGAGATTGAAGTCATCCGCAAGGCAACCCAGATTGCAGGCCTTGGTATCATCGAAGCGATGCGCTCTACGCAGCCTGGTTTGTATGAATATCAACTGGATGCTGCTGCCAAATACATTTTCTATTTGCATGGCGCCCGTGGCGATGGCTATCCCTCCATCATCGGGGGCGGCACCAATGCTTACATGGGCCACTATTTTCATAAGACCGATGTGTTGAAAGGTGGCGATCTAGTGATCATGGATTATGCTCCAGACTACAAATACTACACCAGCGATGTCACGCGCATCTGGCCGGTAAATGGAAAATATACGGCCGAACAAAAAGAACTCTACAACTTCATTGTGGCATACCGCGATGCGCTCTTTAAATACATCAAACCGGGAGTAACTGCCGGTGAGGTGTTGGATCGCGCAGCAGCAGACATGAAACAATACCTTGTGGGCAAAATATTCGCCAAGCCGGAGCATCTCAAAGCCGTGCAGGAAGGTGTGAAATTCCGTGGACACTTTCAGCATCCGGTGGGCATGGCCGTGCACGATGTAGGCCAGTTGCATGGTGTGAAACTCAGACCGGGCATGGTGTTCACCATCGACCCGATGATCTGGATTCATGAAGAAAGACTATACATACGCATTGAAGATGTGGCGTTGGTCACTGCTGATGGGGTTGAGAACTTAAGTGCGTTTGTTCCCTCACGCATCGAAGATGTTGAGCGCACCATCAGCGAAAAAGGCCTGATTGAATTTCGTCCTCAAATAGAGTTGCCTTTAAAAAAATAACATCCCAAAATCTCTCATGATATGAAAAACCAGTTCGTGATTTTTCTGATCCTCATATTACATGTTACCATCGCTAATGCCGATACGTATCCTAAAAACCCAAAGATCGATGTACAGCATTATGCGTTTCGCATTGAACTCTCAGATGATACCGATGAAATAAAATGTGAAGTCACCATTGATGTGAACTACCTCGCAGCAGGCGTAGAGTACCTTCGCCTCGACTTAACGAAAGCAAACGCAGCCCTCGGCAACAAAGGCATGCAGGTGTCGCAGGTTCTTTTCGAAGGTAAGCCTCTCTCCTACACGCATGAGAATGACGAACTGAAAATAAAACTCCCTTCAGCTACGCAGGCCAACCAACGGAGCACGTACGTGATCACTTACTCGGGCGTGCCCGCCACGGGATTAAAAATCGCGAACAACAAATACGGTGACCGCACTTTCTTCAGCGACAACTGGCCCGACAAAGGAAGGAACTGGCTGGCGATGGTTGATCATCCTTCGGACAAAGCAACGTGTGAGTTCATCGTGACGGCACCGGCCAAATATGAAGTGGTATCCAATGGTTTGAAGATCGAAGAATCAGAACTTGCGAATGGTAAGCGATTAACACACTGGAAGCAATCCGTGCCCATCGCTCCATGGCTGTATGTATTGGGTGTGGCGCGCTTTGCCATTCAGTATGTTGATCAATATGATGGCAAGTCGATTCAGTCGTGGGTGTATTACCAGGACCGTGAAGCGGGGTTTTACGATCTGGCTATCCCCACCAAAAAAGTACTTGAATACTACAGCGACTATGTAGGACCTTTTGCATATGAAAAACTTGCCAACATACAATCCAACAGTGTGAGTGGCGGCATGGAGGCGGCCTCCGCCATTCTCTACAGTGAGAAGGTGGTAGTAGGCGATCGCAACGAGCGCTGGCGCAATGTGGTGATTCATGAAATCGCGCACCAATGGTTTGGCAATGCCGTGACGGAAGCCGACTGGGATGACGTATGGCTCAGCGAAGGTTTCGCCACCTATTTTACATTACTCTTCATCGAACATGAATATGGGCACGATGCCTTCATAGAAGGGCTGGCCTCCAGTAAAAAAAGTGTGGACGCTTTATACGCAAAAAATCCCGACTATAGAATCGTTCACAATAATCTGAATGACATGAACCAAGTGACAAGTTCCCACACGTATCAAAAGGGGAGCTGGATCTTGCACATGTTGCGGGGCGTGATGGGCACTGAGGCTTTCTGGAAAGGAATTCAATCGTACTACAAAAAGTACATGAACCGGAATGCAACCACTGCCGACTTCAGAAGAGAGATGGAAGCGGCTTCCGGCTTGAATCTCCAAGAGTTCTTCGAGCAATGGCTGTACAAGCCCGGTGCGCTAAAATGCAAGAGCATGTGGGAATACGATGCCAAAAAGAAAGAAGTAAAAATTACGGTGAGCCAGGTGCAAACGGATGGAAGCCTTTTCAAAATGCCGGTGCAGGTGGGTATCTATTCAATAAATCAACCAAAGCCAATCATCAAGACAATTCAGCTAACTGAAAAAGAAAATACATTCACTCTGCCGGTTGACCTACAACCCGAAAAAATCATTCTCGATCCTGACAGGTGGGTGCTGATGGATGCGATGGTTACGAAAAAATAATTGAATTCACCGAGGCAGTGACTTATACATCATTCGTGGATGTTGATGATTGATAGTGGGTGATCTTTGTACTAACCCCCTATAAGTTGGACAGAATCATTATTTAAAATGTGTAGTGCTT
>CAZNCO010000151.1:0-9004 GCA_964571345.1 uncultured Ohtaekwangia sp. | reverse complement strand
AATTGATGTTGCCTCACAAAAAGTCCTTGGGCATATTCCAACGGGATGGTTTCCTTCGAAAGTAAAAGTTACTCCTAACGGAAAGCAATTGATAGTTACCAATGCAAAAGGATTTGGAAGCGGCCCCAATGGAGGAAAGAATTTTACGTCATCTGTAGACCATCCGTCCCCAAGTTACATTGGCGCTTTGATGCGAGGCACAGTAAGCGTTATTGATATCCCATCCGATGATCAACTTGCAAGCCTTACGGAAAAAGTTCTGGCTAACAATTTCACATTTCGTAAGTCTGAGCAGAAGGAAGAACTTCCTCCAATTAAGTACATTATTTTCATTTCAAAAGAGAACCGTACGTATGATGAAGTATTTGGCCAGGTAAAAACGGGGGAAGGAGATACAACACTCGCGCGTTTCGGAAGGAATGTTACGTTTTCAAATAAATCGAAAACAAGGAAAGTTGAAAACGCAACTGTGATGCCCAATCATCTTGCATTAGCGAACCGATTTTCTGCGAGCGATAATTTCTATGTCGATTCTGATGTATCTGCTGACGGACATGTTTGGCTAACAAACACGTATCCTACACAATGGATGGAAACTCATCATCCGGCATCTTATGGTGGCAAGCGCGAGTTTAAAGTAGATTCGAAGGCACCGGGTAAATTTGGAATGACAGGTGCTGCTGGAGCAATTTTCCCAGAAAGTTACAATCAACATGGTTCCATGTGGGATCATCTTTATCGCAATGGTAAGGAGTTTTATAATTTTGGATTTGGTGTGGAGTTCGATGCTGGAAATTTTTCAGACTCTACAATGAAATATGGCGGTGTTCGCTACCTAGTAAATTACCCGTTGCCAGGACCGTTGTACGATCGCACATCAAGAATGTTTCCTACGTTCAATATGACAATCCCTGATCAATTCAGAGCAGATATCTTTATTAAAGAAGTAAAGGAAAAATATTTGGATGCGAAGAAGGACTTGCCATCTGTGATGACCTTACAGTTATTGAACGACCACGGAGCCGGTGAAAGGGCTCACGCGGGTTTTCCATTCAACGAGAGTTACATGGCTGACAACGACCTGGCGTTGGGCAGGATTGTTGAATTCTTAAGTCACACTCCGCAATGGAAAAATATGATGATTGTAGTAACTGAGGATGATGCACAAGGTGGCCGAGATCATGTAGACGCGCATCGAAGTTTACTTATGGTGTTATCTCCTTATGCGAAAAATAACTTTATGAGTCATCGGCATATGAGCTTCGGAAGTATCTTCAAAACATTCTGGCAACTGCTGGATATTCCGTATTTAAATCAATATGATTTTGGTGCGAGCAACCTGGGCGATTGCTTCACAAATCAACCTGACTTTACCCCTTACAACGCATTGCCATCCGACCTGCGAATATTTGATCCCGCAAAGGCAATGTCACCTATGAATGAGAATTTCGATTGGGAAGCTTTTCGCGAATCACCGGAGTTGGATGATCCTGAAGATATGAAGAAGCAAATGAAAGATGATGGAAGAAGAAAGGTAAATCATTAATGCATATTTGAGTAAAAGAGCGTCTGAATTTTGTCAGGCGCTCTTTTATTTATTTCAATCCCTAAAAGCTATTCAACTTGAAAATTACAGGTAGGACCATCTTCACATTCACTGCCCGACCGCGTTGTTTACCAGGTTGCCATTTGGGAAGAGCCACTACACGCATTGCTTCTTCATCACAGCCAGCACCAATACCTTTCAAAATTTTTAGATTTGTTGCATTGCCTTTTCTGTCAACAATAAATTCAACAAACACTTTCCCTTCGGTGGCAATATTTCTTGCCTGACGGGGATACTTTATATTCTCGTTTACTATTTTGTAGAAATTCGCAAACCCTCCTACAGGCTCGGGCTGGTGTTCTGCAATTACGATGCAGCCTGTAGTATCAACTTCATTTATTGGTTCGATTGTAATGGGTTGGTTTGAACCTGGCTGGCCCAAATCAATCGCAGGAACATCTGGCGCTTGATCATCGCCTTTCGATGAAATGATTACGGATGGGATGCTGGAAGGATTTATCTTCTGTTGAGCGGGCAAGGGCGGAGCTATCGCCTTTGGTGGATCAATAGTAGTGATGGGAATTACCGGTAATGTTTCCATCTCTGAATTGAAATCACGAACGATGAAGTCTGATCTTTCTGTCTTCCATTCAAAGGCTGTGATCATCATACTAATGCTGATCATCAAACCGATCAGAAAAAACTTTGGTCGGTGACTGTTAATGTCTGCGCTGGGGTTTTTCTTGGCTTCCATACATTTTGAATTTAGGTTTTGTATTCATAATGCGAGCAGCTTGATCAAGTCACTTTAAAGGCGAAGTATTTTGTTCAGTTGTGTGCGTAGTTTTGTTCTTCTGCACCCTCTTCGATTCCAAGCGTTGTACAAATAAGTAAATCATGATGATGATCGCAATGACAAGAACGAACCAAAAGACTTTAATGATTCTCTTCATCTTTTTTTCCTGCTCGTGTTGCTGCAATACTGAGCCATAGTTTTTAAACCGCTCACTTCCCCGCGTTGTAAGCCTTTGCCTCCTCATCCGTATCTCGTGCTTACCCATTGTACTTCACATTTATATTAAACTGTTTTCTTAATTTATCCAGTGCGCGATAGGTGCGCATCTTTGCGCCACTTTCTGTGATATCAAGGATAAAAGCAATTTCCTTAAAATCCTTGTCTTCAAAAAATCTAAGTTCCAAAACCTGCACCATATCGGTAGGCAGTTCGTTCATGTACGTGATCAATTGCTGAATCAATTCTTCGTCCCAGGTTTCTTCACTTCTCTCCACCAGCTCGCGCACTTTCAACTCCTCGATGCTGAAAATCTTTTTTCCCTTGTTCTTGCGGTAGTGTTTATTCACTTCATTACCTGCGATTTTATAAAGCCATGACGAGAATGGAAATCCGCGGTACTCGTATTTCGGTAAGTGATTGAGGGCATTCACGAAAGTTTGTGAACATAGATCGCCTGCAATGTCTTCATCGTCTGTTTGACGATAGATGAAGTTGAATATACGGTCAAAATATTTCTCGTAGATCTCGCCAAACGCTTTTGGATCTTTTTTCGATTGTTCTAGAACAATCTGTTCTTTCCTGAGCTCATCGGCTGTCATGCGGTTGGCTTTCTCTGGTTAAATGCAGCGGGTAGTGGAAAGTCACTCAAATGGGATTTTTTATTGACCGATTAAAACGAAAGGTGCCCAATAGTAAGGAGAGCTGAATTTTCCTTCTTGGATCATATCCAGCTTTGCTTGCCGTAAGCTTTTTGAAAACTGGGCTGTATTATTTCTTTTAAGTTGTGTGTAAAAATCAACCATGAGCTCTGAAGTAGATTCATCCGATACAGGCCAGAAAGATACGATAAGATTTTTCGCACCCGCATAGGTAAGAGCTCTTGACAAACCAATCACGCCTTCGCCACTCGAGATTTTTCCAAGTCCCGTTTCGCAGGCTGAAAGTACCACCAGGTTAGCATTCATGTTGAGGTTATAAATTTCGCCTGAATATAGATTTCCATCTTCGCTTCCCTGGCCATTCAAAAAAATCCGTGATAACTCGGGCTCGGCAGCGTCAACAACACCGTGCGTGGCAAAATGCAAATAATCATAATTACCCAGGTCTTTTGATTTTACGATGCTTTCATTGGCATCTGCGTACTTCACTACTTTTGGTGTGGCAAATAGACTTGCAATAGCATTCACTTCCTGTTCAGTTCCAGGTAAACTATTCAGTGTTTCGTGAGATGAGAATTGAACAGGTGCGCATAGAAAAATAGATTGGCCCGTTTGTGTTTTGGTTTTGCTTTTTTGAAGATATAAACCTGCCGAAAATTCATAACTCACCGCAAGGCGTTTGATCAGGTAGTTAACGTTTTTGAAATCGGTTGCATTACCATTTCTCGCTGGCAACGATTCGAAGGGGATGGCTCCAAGTTTACCCGAAGGAATAATAACTACTTGTTTGATGGAAGAAGAGAGTTTTGGAATCAACAACCGAGATAACGTGCTCGAGCTTTTTTGATAGGTCTCATAATTGTTGAAGAGCAAACTGTTGGTAAAACCTTTTAAAGATCTGTCAAAGTCTTCAGGAATGGCGTGATTCTCTATTTTGAATCTGTTTTTCGAAAGGATAAACTGATAGAGCCTTTTATTTTTTGAGTCGATGAAAAAACTGAGTATTGCCTGGTCGGGCTTTAAAGTTTTCTGTAGCTCAGAAACAGTCGCAATAGAGGAGCTGTATTTTAAGTTGTAATAGTTAGGAAAATCTTTCTCCAGTTTTTGGATGAACTGATTGTAGTCCAGGGTTGCACGATATAGCTGCTCTCGTAGATTTTTTTCTTCTTCGGCTGATGGCTTTAGTGTTAATTTTTCCGTGCAAAGTGTGATTACTGCTTTCTTGTTTTTTTCTTCCTCAAGCAAAGTTGAAGGAATACCTGAAAAGGATTTGGCTTGTGTATCGGCAATTGATTCTTGTAAGGTTGCGGATTTACTTTTTTCCGCAAAGTAAAATGCAACTTCAAGATAATGTCTGGAGTTCATCGTCATTTCGCTGATCGACTGCGCAATTCGCACTCCGTCTTCATACACATCATTTGCTGATGCACTTAGTTCGATTTTATCGTTTACATCTGTGCTTTGGTGACGAATGTTGTCAACGAGACTGTCACACAAATACAATATTGAGATTGCTTGCTTAAGATTTTGAAGCTTTAATGTTTTGCTGTAGTGCAGTCCTTCCCATGCGCGCGCCTTGCTTTCAAGAGAATACAAGAGAAGCATGCCGCGATAGTAAGAGTTTATCTTCGGATTTTGTTTGATGTCTTTGCTGTTGAAGTCAGGAACGTTTGCACAAAGCGCTTCCTGAAAATTCTGTAACGCCTCCTGGTATTTGGCGTCATCCATTTTTATTACACCGATCTGGTTGTACACAGCTGCAATGTCAGGATGTTTGTCGCCATAGTTTTTCTTGAAGATTGCCAAAGCCTTGTCGTAATATTCCAATGCCGTGGTCGCATTCTTCATCGCTTTGTAAGTGCTTCCCAGGTTTGCAAGGGTAAGTGCTTCATTTGGATGCCCGTTCGGGTAGTTCTTTCGCCAGATGGCTAATGCATCCTCAAAATTATTTACGGCATCGCCATACAATTCTAGAGCCTTGTAGGTGAGGCCGATGTTTGTTTTAGCGATCGCTATTTTTGGATGATTTTTACCATGAATTTTTTCATAGACAGCTAAGGCTTTCTCATAATTTTCAAGAGCCTTGTCAGGATCAATAGAGCTATAGACTAATCCGAGGTCATTTAAGGAGGCTGCTACTTCTTCGCTGTCTTTTCCGAAAATATTTTCTCTTAGATGATATGCTTGCACTCCGTTTTCTTCTGCCTGATTCATTTTGCCAATACTCCAATAAAGAATAGTAAGATTGGATAAACATCTGGCAGCATCTTTTGTTTTTGAATTTCCGCTTTCAGTAAAACCATCGCGGGAAGCTTGCAGCAAATCAAGTGACTTGTCGCTCCGTCCTTTTCGTAAATAAAGCCATCCAAGGTTATTGTTCGTGATTGCCTTTTCAAAATTAGTATTAGGCTTTATTTGGCTTAACAGTGTTTCAGCTTCTTCCAATTGGCCTTGCGCCATCAGCAATTCAGCTTGTTTATTCAGCCATAGATTTTGATCTGCAGTATTGATTTTTTGCTGAATAATTGCTACGGCTTCGGAGTATGCGTTGCTTGTGATCAATGAGTCAACAACGCGTTCCGTTTTTGATTGCGCAAATAATGATGAAGCATTTAGTAGTAACAAAATCAGGATCTTCGCTTTCATAAATCAGAACCGATAGATGTAACTGAAGGATGTTACCCATTCTCGCGTAAGTCCGTCAGGACTAAATTCACGCTGAGTAATTTTGTGGCCTACCAGAAGCTTTACGCCTGAGCGCACTTTGAAATTATAACCGGCCGTGGTGATCCAAGACATGGCGAGGCCCTCGGCTTCGTTTCCTTTCAGGTCAAAAGAAGTGCGTTCTCCTCTTACGTTAGTGATTTTATCGGCAGTGATTCTATAAATAGGAAGGATGCCTACGGAACAATTGAATTGGGAAAACCGGAAGTTACGTTCTACTCTTAACATGACGTCCGTTCCCCGCTGCAAATTTGTGGCATTGGCATATTGCTGAACATATGCTTGCTCAACCGGATCTTTAACAGGATTATTCTGATCCCACCGATGCCAGTCGAAATTATTTTTATTTTGATTTAACGGAACCTGAATGCCTGTTGCAATCAGCCAGTTTCTGTTTATTAAAGAAATACCAGATATAAGATCATATGTCCCAAGACTGGTCTGATAGTACATCGGCAATGCATTTCCATCCGCTGTAGAAAAATCAGAATTGTTAGTTGGAATCTTTCCGCCAAAGGAAAGATTGATGTCGAATTTATCAGAGGAATAAATGTTCCGGGTAAAGCATAACGAAATATCACTGAGCGATGAAGTATTGGCAAGCCTACCGTTTACCCATTGATAGGGTAATTTGATTTGAAACGTATTTTTACGGTTTAAGCTGAAATTGAAGTCTGCCGTTGCTACATAGACGATTGGAGTTAGGGTTGTTTCGCCTCGATAGAAACTAATTTCCATCGTACGAAGCTTTAATGCTATTTTTTTGTTGTACGGCTGATCGGGCTTCATAGCGCCCATGGTGCAGAAGCCAGCATCACTGCAGCCTTGACTGTAGGAAGTTACGGCAATTCCAAACAAAAAAGGAAAACAGAAATAACGCATTATAAAAAATGGAATTCGCTTTAGGAATTCCATTTCAAGTTACAAAATCCTCAGGTTTCTTAAACTGGCTGCACGGCAGGAATAGTTTTCGCTTTAACGTGCCGGTCGATCCATCCCATTAGCACAATGGTGATTAACATGGTAATAATAACTACGTAACCAAGTTGTTCGTATCTCATCAGCTTTCCACTCGTGCTTTGGATCACAATAATTCCAGCAAAGAACGATGCGATGCCACCCGAAACTTGCTGTACGGAAGAATTGATTGCCATGAATGCGCCTCTATCCGTAGGGTCTGGAATAGCGGATACTAATGCCGTAGATGAAATCATTCTTGCGGTAATGCCAAGAAACAATAGAATATTTAATGCAATGCATATCCAGAGTGGAGTCACATCTAGATTGGTATAAATGCCCACCATGATCGCACCAAGTATTGTTCCAGCTATGAAAATTTTAAATTTTCCAATTTTATCGCTTAACTTTCCTAACAGAGGACCAAACCCAATTGAGAATATGCCGGTAGCCACATAAGCTATTGTAATCTGGCTGGTGGTTAATCCTAAATTGAATGTGCTAAAGGTGCTCCCAAAAGGCATCAACATAAATCCTCCTGTAGCCAGAAATGCAGTACAGACCAAAGCCTTTAAATAATCAGCAGTGGAAATTGTTTTTACAAGATGTTTGAAAGCATTCTTTTCGGTTTTGAGTTTTAAATGTTCATCGATTGACTTCATGTAGCGAATGATTAAAAAACCAACAACTGTTCCAATTGCAGCTATCATCCAGAAGGGCAAATGCCAATTGTATCGGTTGGCCAATTCCCAACCAATAGGAATGCCCAAAACCTGACTGGCAGCAAAGGCCATTTGTGTGAAGCCCATAACACGACCGCGAACTTCCAGTTTAAATAAATCCGTAACGATGGCAAGGCCGATGGATCCAATTACACCTCCGAAAATTCCTGTGATAATGCGGGCTGCTAACAGAAAATAGTAGTCACCAGCAAGCGCACATAATACAGTTCCAACTAAAAAGCCGATATAGAAAAATAGCAGGAGTTTCTTACGGTCAAACTTGTCAGCGAAACCGGCTGCTAATATTCCGGATGCTCCGGCACTGAAAGCATAAGCAGATACTACCAATCCAAACTGACTGGTGGATATGTTAAGCGTGGGCATAAGTATTCTGCCCAGAGGCGATAGCACCATGAAGTCAAGGATAACAGAAAACTGAATGAAGGAAAGTATCGCAATGATGAAAACCTGGTATGAGGAAAATACTTTTTCTTTGGGCTTTAAAGAATCGCTCATTGAGTTGTGGTTGTTTTTGAAGGTTTATGAAATGGATTCCGTGATTAGAAGCGTAGCTATAGAAACGAATTGTATTATACGGCAAAAAAGAAAATGGGTTGACTTTTCGTAAGTCAACCCACTCTTACTTTCTTTAGAGCATGATTACATTCCCAAACTTTGGTTTTGCACCGAAGCAAGTTCAATCACTTTCTCGTACTCAGCCGGATTGAGATCGTTAAAGAAATAGTGGATCGGGTTCACATGTACACCGTTCACAAATACTTCGTAATGAAGGTGGGGAGCCGTGGATAGCCCTGTGTCGCCAACATATCCAATCAAGTCTCCACGTTTTACCCGTTGGCCCTGGCGCACCGCAAAGCCATGCATGTGCGCGAAGCGCGTACGGTAGCCAAACCCATGATCGATCTCTAAAACTTTTCCATACCCACTGAAGTTTACTTCTGTTTTGTCAACCACTCCATCAGCTGTAGCATAAATCGGTGTGCCAATAGACGCAGCAAAATCAACACCAGTGTGCAGTTTTAGAACTTTGTAGACTGGATGGATCCTCATCCCATATCCCGAAGCTAAGGCAATCAATTCTTTGTTTGCTACGGGTTGAATGGCAGGAATAGCCGCGAAAAGCTTTTCTTTGTTTTCTGCCAAGGCAACCACATCATCTTGTGATTTTGACTCGATGTAAATTTTACGTTTGAGGTTATCCAGTGTGCTTTGCAGTTCAATAATAACCTCTTCGTGCGAAATCTTTTTGTTCTTGATGTCTTCATACCGATCTGCCCCACCTACGCCACCTTGCCGAATATTTTTATCAATTGGCTCAGCGCCCAAAACAGCCCTGTAAATATTATCGTCACGATATTCC
>CAZNCO010000150.1:0-9010 GCA_964571345.1 uncultured Ohtaekwangia sp. | reverse complement strand
TGTCAATAATAAAACGAGTATCTTCATATCGTTACCGTCTTAACATCAATCAACAAATCTAAAACGAGTATGACCAGGGCCGCAACCAAGAAGTAGAAATAGCGATTGGCAGATACATCCACCATTCGGGCATCTCGAAGTTGTCCTTCAATTTTTCCGATGGTGTTGATCAGCCTGGATACATCATTTCTGCTTTCATTGATCTCAAAATACTGGCCGTCTGTTTTGCTGGCCAGTGATTTAAGTTCGGCAGGATTCAGTTTAGAAACCACCACATTGCCTTGTGCATCGGTTTTGTATCCACGGCTTGTCATAATTCTTCCGCCTTTTTCAGTACCAACACCCAGCGTGAACAGTTTAATTCCTTTATCTTCAATTTCTTTGTTAATCTCGCTGGTTTCTTCTCCAAAATCTTCGCCATCGCTTATTAGAACGATCACTTTTGATTTTTGTTGAGTGCTCGGTCCTTCCTGATTTTCGAGTTTATCCAGTGCCATGCGCAGAGCCGGACCGAAGTCAGTGCCATTGGATGGAACCAGGCTGGAGTTCATCGTTTCAATAAACAAATTCAAGGCATTCTGATCGTAGGTGAGGGGGCATTGCATGAATGCTTCCGAAGAAAAGATGATGACTCCTACGCGATCGGAGTTAAAGGCTTCTACAATGCGCTTCATCTCATACTTTACTTTTTCCAACCTTGTTGGCTGAATATCTTGCGCATCCATCGACTTGGACAAATCCACACAGAGCATGATATCTTTACCTACTGATTTGATTTCTCTTTTGGAATCTCCAAACGTGGGGCCCATGATGGCCACAATTATCAGGGCAAAAAAAACGGTACGCAAAACGAGTTTATAAAAAATAGAGTAGAATGGAGTGTTGAGTATTCTGCTGATCCGCACCATGCGAACCACAAACGCTCCATACAAGAGAATAAATAAGATGGCACTTATTGTCTGTGGCCATCCCCATTCACGAAACCAAACCACGCTTTTAGTTTTTTTTGCAAGTAACGATTTGTTAGCGCAAGAGGCAAGAACAAGATACTGGATTCTTGATACTTGAGTTTGACACTCGATTATTGGGTTTTACATCCAGCGCCCAGAATCAAGTATCGAGCATTGAGCATTAAGCATCATTTCTTATAACTGATCATTATCCCTGCGCGACTTTTCCTGTCAATGGTCGTTTCAAAGCCCGCATTTTTCTGTACAAATTCTATGTAATCAGGAGGTGAATTGCCATCAATAACGTTGTGAGTTGTAAAGCAACCACCTTTCTTTAGCTTAGGAGTCACATCAAGAAAATATTGTTTGTACCAATCCTTGTCGGCATCAGAAAAGACAAAATCGAAAGGGCCTGTCACCTCTTTCACGAGTTCGTGTGCATTGCCTAACCGTGAATCTACAAATTGAATCAAGCCCGCTTCTGTTAAATTCTTAATCGCCTGCTGCTGTCTCTTCTCATTGAGTTCCAGCGTGGTTACTTTTCCCCCAGTCTTGCTCATCGCCCATGCAATCCAGATCGTGGAATGGCCGGTAGAGGTTCCGATTTCAAGTGCTGATTTATATCCATGCTTCACAATGATGTCATGAAGAGTCTGTCCGTCAACAAAGGGCACGTTGAGGTCGTGCCATTCGCTTTTATGTTCTTTTAAGAACTTCTCAACTTTGGCGTCAATCTCTGACTGAGTTTGCGCGTGTGTAGCAACCGTTAAGCAGACGATAAGAAATGGAATGATTTTCATAAAGAGTATTTTTAAGTTGGACACTCCTGGCATCAAAATATTCCTTCACTATCGTAAAAATAATCCGGAGGAAGCTGGAATAAACTGAAACCAGCTTATGTCTAACCGCAAAAATCACCTGGAATTGATTAACTTTTGGGAATGGAGTCAGACGAAGTTTTGGTTAGCAAATCCAGGGACGGTGATCTGGTGGCCTTCAAAGGGCTGGTGAAACGGCACGAAGGCAGGGTAGCCGGGGTGACTCGCTCCATGTTGGGATCGACACCGGAAGCAGAAAATGTGGGACAGGAAGTTTTTATCCGCTTTTATGAAGCGCTGAAAAATTTCAGGGGTGAAGCGGCTGTAGGAACGTACCTGACCCGTATTGCCATTAATCTTTCTTTGAATGAGATTAAGAGACGTAAAAGAAAGTGGTCTGTGTTTGGCTCGGATGACGAAGGTGGGCACGTGGCGGCAGAAGAAGATAAGATGGATTTAAGAGAATTGTTATCGATGGAATTGAATAAGCTGGAGCCTGACTTCCGGGCGGTGGTGACACTCCGGCTGATTGAAGGATATTCAACAGAAGAAACTTCGAAAATTTTGGAAGTGCCTTTGGGCACGGTACTTTCAAGGCTGGCACGGGCACAGCAAAAACTCAGGACAGGTTTAACAAAACACCTTAAAGTTTGAGGTATGGAAAAAAATCAAAAAGAAGAACTGCTGATCAAATCGCTGGATGCAAAACTTTCGAATGAAGAAAGGGCGCTGCTGATGAATCTGTTGGAGAATGATCACGAGATAAAAAAATATTCGCGGCAATATGAGAAGCTTCGTGAAATGCTGTTGCGGCAGGAGCCCGATTCTTTTGGCCCGTTCTTCGCAGAGCGCATTGTAAATAAGATTAAGAACTTAAAAAAGGAATTTGATTACCAGATTTTTTTCTTTTTCAAGAAATACCAACTGGCAGCGATGGGCATCGTGATTGCCCTGATTGTACTAAATATCATTTTCTCAGATCAACTCACACTGAAGTCTGTGCTAGGCTTCGAAGATCAAAACCAATCGGCTACCGAACTGGTTGAGAATGTTGACTTGTATAGTGAGTTGAGCAATTGAATAGAAGTAGAAAGTAAAAGTTGAAAGTTAAATTTTAATGTATGACACCGGAAAGAAGAAAGACAATATTGGTGATATCAGGAACACTTGTGATAGGAATATTGATAGGGGTATTGGGTATGGGCATGTTTGCAAGACAACATTATCGGGGCGACAGGCCGCCACGCGGAGAAATGGGAAAAGGTTCACGTCAGGGGTTCACTAAAAAATTCATGCACGTTGTGGGTGCCGATTCGAGTCAGCTACCTGCACTCAAACCAATCCTCGAAGAAACCATGAATAAGATCGATGCCATTCAAACACATAGCCGTGAGGAGGTGAGGCATATATTGGATTCGATGGAAGTGAAGCTTCAGCCCATCCTGAAGCCGGAGCAGATGGAGCGCCTTAAAAGATTCCATGAAGAGAGACGCAAAGGACGGGGAAGATAATTCAGTGATTTGAAGATTTGCTGATTCGGTGATGAGTTGATTTGAAAATTTGAAGATTTGAAAATGATCGCAAAGGGGATTTGAAGATTTGCTGATTTGAAAATTTGAAGGTTAAGAATGCCGAATGAAAGTTTTTCTCAAATGTCAAATCTTAAATGTTAAATCAAATCTTAGTTCTTAAATTCATAAGTTCTATTTTCGCGCCTGAGAATGGAATCTTACCAGGACGTACTTGATTATCTTTACCAGAGCCTCCCTATGTTTCAACGGGTGGGAGCGGTGGCCTATAAGCCGGATCTTTTAAATACAATTGCCCTTTGTCAGGCACTCGGTAATCCGCAGGACAAGTTTAAGTCGGTGCACGTGGCGGGTACTAACGGAAAGGGTAGTAGCTCGCACATGATTGCAGCCATTCTTCAGTCGGCAGGTTATCGCACCGGGCTTTACACTTCTCCTCACCTGAAAGATTTCACAGAACGAATCCGCATCAATGGTATTCCTGCACCGCAGTCTTTTGTGATAGACTTCGTTAAAAGAACAAAACCGGTGCTGGAAGAAATCAGGCCATCGTTTTTTGAAACTACAGTAGCCATGGCTTTTGACTTTTTTGTGCAGGAGCAAGTAGATGTTGCTGTTATTGAAGTTGGTCTGGGCGGCAGACTTGATTCTACCAACGTGATCACACCCGTAGTGTCATTAATCACAAACATCAGCTGGGATCACATGGAATTATTGGGAGATACACTTCCTAAAATCGCTGCTGAGAAGGCAGGCATCATTAAACAAAATATTCCTGCCGTGGTGAGTGAACATCAGTCGGAAACAGATGCTGTTTTCCGCGCGAAAGCCGAGGCGCTCGCTACTACACTTGCTTTTGCATCTGATCTTTACCGCGTAGAGCCTTTAGGCGAGGGAAACTTTTTAGTTAGAAACAAATCCAGAGAATTCACATGTGCACTGGATCTAAAGGGCGACTATCAAAAGAAAAATCTGGCGGGTGTGCTGGCGGTTGTGGATCAATTGCGCAACGCAGGGTTTGCCATTTCAGAAAACCATGTTTTGCATGGCTTGAAACATACTACGTCTCTTACCGGATTAAAAGGCCGATGGCAAAAATTAAGTGATCATCCGTTGGTGATTTGTGATACAGGACATAATGAGGCAGGCATTCGTGAGGTGTTGCAGCAAATCAAGAAGCAGCGCTTTGAAAAATTGCATTTTGTGCTTGGCATGGTAAAAGACAAAGACATTCATAAAGTGCTGACGCAATTGCCAAGAGATGCGCACTACTACTTCTGCCAGGCAAAGATTCCCAGGGCTATGGTTGCAGAAGAATTAAAAGAAAAAGCCACTAATGAGGGATTGAGCGGAATAATCATCAAAGACGTAAACGAAGCCATCGCGCAAGCAAAGGCAAATGCTGGTAAAGATGATATGGTTTTCGTTGGTGGTAGTACGTTTGTTGTAGCGGAGGTAGATGGGCTTTAGAGGTAAAAGGTTCAGGTTGAAAAGGTTGGTTTATTTTGAGAATTAAATGAAGAGTAAGTTAAAACGTTTTGAAATTATTGCCGGCCGGGAGAACGTGATAGAGCCCGGCAAAGAATTGTATTTGCGAATCAAGGGGCACTGGAAGCAACGGTATTTTCAGAATAATAATCCATTGACGGTGGAGTTGGCCTGTGGCCGTGGTGAATACTCGGTTGGTCTGGCGCGGAAGTTTCCAAATCAGAATTTTGTTGGCGTTGATTTGAAAGGCGATCGCTTGTGGAAAGGAAGCACGTGGGCATTCGAAGAAGGATTGAATAATGTAGCTTTTCTGCGCACACAAATTTTAAACATCGAGGCGTTCTTTGCCCCGGAAGAGATTGATGAGATATGGCTTACCTTCCCTGATCCGCGTCCGCGTAAGCGTGACATTAAGAGAAGACTCACCAGCCCGCGCTTCATGGAAATGTTTAAAAAGATTTTGAAGCAAGATGGATGGTTCCGTTTCAAAACAGATAACACGGCTTTATTCGATTATACGCTGGAGGAACTTGGTTTGCGAAACGATATTCGCGAATTAAAGTTTACACATGATTTGTATCAATCCGATCTGCGCGAAGAATGCTTTGATATCAAAACCCGCTACGAAGAAATTTTTTCAGCTGCCGGAGAGAAGATCAAGTATTTGAGATTTCGATTTGAAAAATAGCGGTGGCAGGATTTCAATTCTTTTGATTTTTTTAACCGATACTGTTTATCTTTATTAAATGAAAGTTGAGGAACCTGACTTGACCGGCACCTATAGCTATGCTGACTATGTGAGGTGGCAATGGACAGAAATGGCGGAGTTGATTAACGGGAAGATTTTTAAGATGTCGCCAGCTCCCAATACTTCGCATCAAAAAGTATCCATGGATCTCAGCCGCCAAATAGCAACCTATTTAAAGGGGAAAAAATGCAGCGTGTTCGCTGCGCCTTTTGATGTTCGTCTCCCAGCATCACCTTTAAAGAAAAATGACAGGGATATATTTACGGTTGTTCAGCCGGATATCTGTGTGGTGTGCGACCCTTCCAAAATTGATGAACGTGGCTGTCTTGGTGCACCGGATTGGGTTATTGAAATATTGTCTCCACATACGTCATCAAAAGATCTTCGCCAAAAATTTGATGTGTATGAGCAGTCTGGCGTCAGGGAGTATTGGGTGATACATCCCAGTGAGCAAACTGTTCTGGTATATGTTTTGGGGAGAAAGGGAAAGTTTGAAAGTTCGATGAAGCCATACGTGCGTGAAGATTTGTTATCGCCAGCAACTTTGCCCGATCTTGCGATCAATCTCTCAGAGACATTTGATTTGTAGATGATGTGACGCCAAGGTCCGTACAGAATAACATTCACCTAACATTCATTTCAACTTTCGGTAATAATTAATTTACGACCTTTGGGTATTGAATTTTCTGCGTGGCAAAAAGAAAACGCGAAGTAGAGCTGGTGATTATTTCGGATGTGCATCTGGGTACGTACGGTTGTCATGCTGAAGAATTACTGCGCTATCTTAAAACCATTCAGCCCAAGCGCCTTATTCTCAATGGCGATATTATTGATGTGTGGCAATTCAGCAAGCGCTATTGGCCAAAGTCGCACATGCAAGTGATCAAGCATATCACCGGTTTGCTGGCGAAGGGAACGAAGATCGCTTATCTGCCCGGCAACCATGATGAGATGCTGCGTAAGTTTGCAGGCTTCAGAATAGGTTCCTTTCAGATTGTCAATAAAAAGGTGTTGTCGCTAAATGGAAAATCTGCCTGGGTGTTCCATGGTGATGTTTTTGACGTGACCATGCAATACTCCAAGTGGCTGGCAAAGCTTGGCGCCATGGGCTATGATCTGCTTATTCTCATTAATTCGCTGGTCAACTTTGTTTTAAAATTATTCGGGAAAGGAAAGATCTCGTTGAGCAAGCGTGTGAAAGACAGTGTGAAGCAAGCGGTTAAGTTCATCAATAATTTTGAGACCACGGCCGCAGATATTGCGATTGATAACGGATATGATTTCGTGGTGTGCGGTCATATTCACCACCCGGAAATTAAAGTGATCAAAACCGACAAAGGGGAAGTGACGTATCTCAACTCGGGTGACTGGGTAGAGAACCTGACCGCCTTGGAGTACAATAACAATCAATGGCGCATCTATCGATATGCCGAAGACAAGCGCGCCCAGTCAATAAAAATATCCCGGAAGCAGAAAATTAATTTGGACAATGACGAGATATTTAAAGACCTTGTCAATGAATTCTTGCAGCCAAAAAAATGAAGATTCTTTACGCCATCCAGGGAACAGGCAACGGCCACCTGAGCCGGGCCGTGGATGTAATTCCTGAGCTAAAAAAATACGGTGACCTTGATCTGTTTGTAAGTGGTGCGCAGGCAGAAGTGAAGCTTCCGTATCCTGTTAAATACACTTCAAAGGGATTAAGTTTTTACTTCGGAAAGAGCGGGGGCATCAACTTCATGAAGACGTTTCAGAAGAACAGCTCCAAAGAAGTGATCAAGGAAATTAAGAATTTCCCGGTTGAGAAGTATGATTTGATTGTCAATGACTTTGAGCCGATCAGCGCGTGGGCTGCCCGAAAGAAAGAGATTCCGTGTATAGGATTGGGCCACCAGGCTTCCTTTTTTTCAAAGAAGTCGCCCCGGCCCCGGTTGGTAGACCCGTTTGGCGAATGGATTCTGCACAACTATGCCCCCGTGAAGAAGTACATCGGCTTTCATTTTGAAGAATACGACAAGAATATTTTCACCCCCGTCATCCGCACGGCCATCCGCGAGGCAAAGGTTTCCAACAAAGGACATTACACGGTTTATCTCCCTGCCTATGACGACAAGAAGTTAGTGCAGCGATTATTGAAGGGCCCGAAAGTAAAGTGGCATATTTTTTCGAAGCATACCAAAACGCCTTACCATGTGGGATTGATTTCGGTATACCCCGTGAGTGGCGTTGATTTTGTAGAGAGTGTGGTAACCAGTGCCGGTGTATTATGTGGTGCAGGTTTTGAAACTCCGGCCGAAGTTCTTCATATGAACAAAAAGCTGATGGTGGTGCCCATGAAGAATCAGTACGAGCAGCAATGCAATGCAGCCGCCCTTAAGAAACTGGATGTTCCAATTCTGAAAAAGGTAAAGAAGAAGTCTATTAAGAAAATTACAAAGTGGATTGAAGGAGCAAAGCCGCTTGATATTTCGTTTCCGGATGTAACAGCAGATGCGGTGAAGGCGCTGATGGGGAAATTTGGGAATTTGGAGATGTGATGATTTGTTAATTCGGTGATTCGATGATTTGAAGATTTGATGATTTGAAGATTTGATGATGGCGCTGATCACCTTTAAATCTGAAATCTTAAATCTTAAATCTTAAATCTATTCCCCTGCTTCCATTTTCTCAAGAACTTCAGCGAGCGGATATTCCTTTAAGCCAGGGCGCTCTTCTGCATTGCCTTCCAGGCTGATACCATCGATGGGTTGGTTCAGATATGTTTCAATCTCACCGCTGTGAAACCTGGCGAAAATTTGAAAGTCTTCTGTATATTCCTGAATAGTGCTTTGAAGCGTTGATGGATCAGAGCAATACACGTCAAGAAATAAGATGTTGGATTTAAGTAGTACAAGTTTTTCGTGATGCGCTGGCAGATCATTGGCGTCAATCGATACCACCATTGGTTTCCCTTTAATTCTCTTGGCATGTTGAACCGAGACCTCTACAAAATCCGGATTGTAAGATTCGATGTCTGCATCTCCATTCACTTCGATGCCGAATTTTGGTCCGCTTATCCAGCCGGTTATCTCTTTGAATGTTTTGGGATCAATGATCGATGCGGGGAATGATAAGTAGTCGACACCCATGCCGGCACAATAACGCGCTTCACTCAGGTTAGTGATGTTGCCTACTTTTACTTGCTTTACTAAACTCATGCCCAAATATTGAAAAGAAAGAAATAACTTTGTCAGCATGGGTGCAATTATTTTGTGAGAGATACTGGATATTTGAAATAACCGGATGAAGCGATATAACTGGGTGTGGATGTTTTTGATGCTGGCGTGCAGCGATAATCTTACGACCTCGGCCGATCAGAACTATTTTCCCTTGCACGTCAATCAATATTGGGATTATGCCGTGAACGAAACCGATATCCTGCAAACCACTATCTGTGCAGATGGCGGTCAAACGATCAAGAACTATCAACTTCGAATG
>CAZNCO010000149.1:0-9034 GCA_964571345.1 uncultured Ohtaekwangia sp. | reverse complement strand
GTCCTCAATACTAATTTCATTTCTAAAAATTTTAATGCTATAACTGTCAGACAACAGAATGGTTTCAAATATTCCGCAAAAGAATAATAAAGTTTAGTGAACAGCTACGGCACACCGAAATGGCCTTTATCAATTACAGGAGCGGCTTCAAAACCGGATTGAATTGTTAATTTTTAGTTATTGAAGAAATTCATAGTGCGCTCAGGACCAATGGTGCAGAAAGAATAGACCATTTCAGCGGCTTTATCCATCAATGCAGGTAGCGCATCGATTTCTGTCTTTGAAAAATTACTTAATACAAAATCTACTTGCTGTCCTTTCGCAAAATCATTGCCAATCCCAAATCGCAACCGCGAATAATCCTGACCGTTTAACAATTGCTCGATGTTTTTCAGTCCATTGTGTCCGGCTGAGCTTCCCTTCGTGCGCATGCGCAAGCTGCCGAACGGCAATGCCAGGTCATCCACAATCACCAGTAAATTTTCTTTTGGAATTTTCAATTCCTGAAGCCAATATGAAATTGCCTTACCACTCAGATTCATATACGTATTGGGCTTGATCAAGTGAATTTGTCTACCCTTGTATTTCAATTCTGCTTTATCTGCCAAACGCGAGGTGGTAAAGTCGATCTTTTGATTGTCTGCTATTCTATCAAGCGTAAGAAAGCCAATATTGTGCCTGGTGAGTTCATACTCAGGTCCGATATTTCCCAGTCCGGCAATCAAGTATTTCACATTACCAATTTATGATTTTAGAACTACGATTTTACGATTGTAGTTATACCTGGAATAAAAAATCCCGTCCTGATTTTTCAAGACGGGATAATTTGAATATATCTGAAGAATTACTTCTTCTTATCGTCTTTCTTAGGAGCCTCCGCCTTCTTCGCATCAGCAGCAGGGGCAGCGGCAGCAGCAGGAGCAGCAGCGGCAGCAGCTTCAGCAGGAGCAGCGGCTGTTTCTTCAGCCAATTTAGCAGCGCGGGGAACTTCCACTGAAGCAATCGCGGCAGCTTTTGGATCTAAGAATTCAAGTCCTTCCATTTTCATATCACCAACTTTAATGGCGTGGTGGAAGTCCAGATTTGAGCAGTCAATGTCAATGTGATCTGGCATGTCCTTAGGGAACCCATACACTTTCAATGACGCACGCTTTCTCATCAACAAACCACCCTTGGCAACACCAGGAGCCTGGCCCACCAAGCGGGTTGGAATATCCATCTTGATTTTTCTGTCTTCGCTGATCTTAAGAAAATCAACGTGAAGAATAATTTCACTTACCGGGTGAAACTGAACTTCTTGCATGATTGCCTGGCACTCTTCACCTTCAATGTTAATGTGTACGAAGTGAGCTTCGTTTGTATACACAAGGTCGCGGAACAGGATCACAGGCGAATAAAAATGCACCTGATCATTGCCACCATAAAGAACACACGGCACCTGACCCTCGTCTCTCAATTTGCGGGACTCAGTCTTGCCGAGATTTGCTCTTTTATACCCTATAATCTCAACAGTTTTCATAAATAGTAATTAAGTTAAAAGTTAAATTGTTAAAGTTAAAGTCTTATAAAAAGTGAACTGATCGACTCGTGATCATGAATCTTACGGATAGCTTTTGCAAACAAATCCGAAACAGACAACACTTTAATTTTTGAAATATGCTCCTTCAAAGGAATGGTATCAGAAACAACCATTTCTTCCAATGCGGAGTTTTGAATATTGTCGTAAGCTTTTCCTGAAAGAACAGGATGCGTGCAGACAGCGCGCACGGAATTTGCACCTTTTTCTTTCAGCAGCGCAGCTGCTCTGCAAATAGTGCCAGCGGTGTCAACCAAGTCATCCACCAGAATCACATCTTTTCCTTCCACTTCACCAATCAATCGCATGCTCTCAATTTTGTTAGCTTCCTTGCGATGTTTGTCACAAACCGCGAGATCTGCATCAAAGAACTTGGCAAAACTTCTGGCTCTTTTTATACCTCCCACATCCGGAGATGCAAACATGATATTCTTTAAGCCAAGCGACTTGAGATAAGGAACAAAAATATAATTACCGTCCAGGTGATCTACCGGAATGTCAAAGAATCCCTGGATCTGATCCGCGTGAAGATCACAGGTCATAAGACGATCAGCACCGGCAGCAGAAATCAGATTGGCAATCAGCTTGGCAGCAATAGCAACTCTGGGTTTATCTTTTCTGTCTTGTCGTGCATAACCAAAATATGGAATGATCACATTTACGTTTGCTGCACTCGCTCTGCGCGCTGCATCAATCATTAACATGAGTTCCAATAAATTTTCTGCAGGGGCAAAAGTAGATTGTACTAAGAAGACATCATGGCCGCGAACCGACTCGCCAATAAACGGAGAAATCTCTCCATCGCTGAATCGCTGATAGTCAACTTTACCCAAGCGCTCGCCATATGCATCAGCAATTTTTTCTGCGAGGTAAACAGTAGCGCTTCCGGAAAATATTTTTACAGCCATTGCCTAAAAATTAAAAAACCCGCACTGATCTCCAAGGCGGGCTCCTTTTAGTTGTCCCGCAAGGACTCGAACCTTGAAAAGCAGAATCAAAATCTGCTGTGTTGCCATTACACCACGGGACAATCAGTTCTCTCAGCAAGCCTAAAGCCCCGGGAGGCGTGGCTTGGTTTGTAGTCCGTACGGGAATCGAACCCGTGTTACCAGAATGAAAATCTGATGTCCTAACCCCTAGACGAACGGACCGTTTTTCTAAAAAGGTGCGCAAAGATAGTTGGCTATGTTGGAATTGCAAACGTGACCGTTAAAAAAGTTAAATAGTTATTCACAATTCGGTTGGTTTTAGATTTTATGAAATATAATTTTGACCAAGAAAAAATATTTAAACCTTTTCACCATGACAAAAGTAGGAATAAATGGATTTGGTCGCATCGGCCGTTTGGCTTTCCGCGCTGCAGTAGAAAGAAAGGACATTGAAATCGTTGGCATTAACGATATCGTTGATCCTGAATACATGGCATATATGCTTAAGTATGACTCCACTCACGGAAAATTTAAAGGAACCGTAGAAGTGGTAGATAAACACTTGGTAGTAAACGGAAAGAAAATCAGGGTAACAGCTGAAAAAGATCCAGCTAATTTAAAATGGTCGGAAGTAGGTGCCGAAATCGTAGTAGAATCAACAGGATTATTCTTGACTCAGGCCGATGGTCAGAAGCACATCACAGCGGGTGCGAAGAAAGTTGTCATGTCTGCGCCTGCGAAAGATGATACTCCTACATTTGTAATGGGTGTAAATCATAAAAAACTTACAAAAGAACATACAATTGTTTCAAACGCATCATGTACTACAAACTGCCTTGCTCCTATAGCAAAAGTATTGAATGACAAGTTTGGAATTTTGGAAGGTTTGATGAGCACCGTGCACGCGGTAACTGCGACACAAAAGACTGTTGATAGCCCTTCAGCAAAAGACTGGAGAGGTGGCCGTGGTGCTTACCAAAATATTATTCCTTCTTCAACAGGTGCCGCAAAAGCAGTAGCCTTGGTGATCCCTGAATTGAAAGGAAAATTAACCGGTATGTCATTCCGCGTTCCGGTAGCTGACGTTTCTGTTGTAGACTTAACCGTGCGTTTAGCAAAGCCTGCTTCTTACGATCAGATCAAAGCTGCTATGAGAGAAGCGTCTGAAGGAGAGTTGAAAGGTATTCTTGGATATACTGAAGATGATGTTGTATCACAAGATTTCCTTGGCGATGCACGTACCTCTATCTTTGATGCAAAAGCAGGTATTGCGTTGAACGACTCATTTGTGAAAGTGGTGAGCTGGTATGATAACGAGTGGGGATACTCTAATAAGTTAATTGATCTCGTTCAGGAACTTGCCAAGATTTAATTACAAGAACAGAACAAAATACCGAAAGGCTGTCATCTGACAGCCTTTTTGTTTTGGAATCTTACGCATTCTGATTACGAATCTGTCGGTGGTAATATTTTTCGCGATTCGTTCCCTCAACAGTACTTATATTTTTTTACTTTGTACAAAATTGAATTATGAATTCCGCATCTAATGACGTGAAACGAAGCTATTTCCATTTACTTTCTTTTTTCTTAAAGGAAGAAAAAATAGAGTCGCGTTATGTCAGCTGCCTGATTAAATGGGGCATTCAATTAGGAATTGATGTATCGAATACGAAAGATCTGGAAATTGCCTCCACCTCGTACACTCCTCCTACTCAGAAAACGGAAAAGCTGGAAGCTCTCTATCACTTGGTTTACATGATCTATCTGGATAAAGTGATGGAAGATGTAGAACTCGAAGTAGCCTCGGTATATGCCGAAAAGCTTGGCTTTGCAAAAAGTATGGTGGGTGATTTATTCAAATCCATTGCAACTGTGCGCTACGACAGTGCTTCTCCTCAGGATGTTAAAAAAGAAGTAGAGGATTTCTTAAAAATTCAGGGCTACTAAAAAATCCAATTTCATTTTGTGCTAAAAAAGCACAGCGCCTTTTATCTAACCAATGTAGGTTTTGCTCCTACTTTCACTTATTTGAAAAACTTAAGCTTTTCATCTTTGCATCATCAATCGCAATAAAAGATGGAATCAATGAGAATGATTAATAATGCTGGTTTGAGAAGCCGGATAAAACAGGTTTTAATTCTTATTGCTGTTATCGCATTGGGGATTCTTATTTCAAAGGCAATCGGAGCCTAATGAGGTTTCGTGCCCTGGAAGATCTGCTTCAGCCTCTCTTTCTTCAACATCTTCTGGCCGGTTTTCCCTACAGCTATGATGCGTTGACCTACTGCCGCTGAGATGGTACAGATCAATTCTGTTCCGTTTGTGTTTTCTACGGTTGCTGTGAATAAAATTTCTTCTCCTACAAACGCAGGGCTTTTATGATCGATGTGAAGCATGGTGCCTACGCCCTCCTCATCTTCTTCTTTCATTTCTAAAAAAAATAAGCGACTACTCCACTCAAAGTCACGCGCCAGCGCAAAGGTCGAACACACCGCGTGAACTAGTTGATCGTTAAAAATTGCCTGATCAGATTCAGTAACAACTCTTGAAAAAGATTTTTGATCACCGGGCTTGAAGATGTTCTTCATTGACAAAATAACAAAAGCGAATTTAAACTTTTTTATGTTGGCACATTGGCTTTTTGATCCTTCTTTAGATCACATAGAATTATTCAATCAGCATCGATATCGCATTTGACTCCTTTCGGATGTAGCTTTGTTATGGCATTCACCATGCGTTCGATAAAATTCGTTTTTTGGCAATACAAAACCCAGCACCACTGGTCGCGGCCGCCTTGCGCCAACTTCCGTAATGAAACAAATAAAAAGATTGATCGATGATAATCGGAGATTAATGAAAGAACATCGAATGAACATCCGAAGCGAGACTATAGCTAGTCGAACCAACGATGAACCAACGTCATATGCCACATCGATCAAACATGAGGCTTGCTTCGATTAATTCTACTGTTAAAGTTTGCTCAAATAGCCATCCATGTGGCATTAGTCCATCATTCTTGTAGAAACGAAAAAATATCATGAAAATGGCCATATTCCTGGCTAAAAAAGGGGTCTCATGGCCAGCTATAATCTACTTTTACCGATGGCAGACTAAAATTGGAAGCATGCTTGTCTAAAATCGCTGTATAGGCCTTTTCTGTCTTTTAACTCTAGTAGTGATAAGGGCAGCGTTATTTAGTATTCCCTAAGTCAATCAATGGGTGTCAACTCCCAATTGCCCAATTAGCAATAGGTGCTACGTCAAGGCTTGAGAATTTTCCGGCTAGAAATTTATAATGAGCAGCTATCGCAATCATGGCGGCATTGTCGGTGCAGTATTGAAACTGCGGGATATAAACTGACCAACCTAATTTTTGCGCTGAATAAGAAAGCTCTTTTCTTAGTCCTGAATTGGCTGCCACACCTCCTGCAATCGCTATTTCTTTTATGCCTGTTTGCTGAGATGCCAATTTTAATTTTTGCATCAGCATTTGAATAAGATGGTGTTGCAAACTTGCGCAGATGTCGTTCAAATTTTCATCGATAAACTTCTCATTTACTTTTTTCTGATCACGAAGAAAATAGAGAAAAGCAGTTTTTATTCCACTGAAAGAAAATTGCAATCCAGGCATGGTGGTTTGCGAAAAAGAAAATCGCTTTGCATCACCATGCTGCGCATACTTATCAATAAGCGGCCCTCCCGGATACGGCAGCCCCATCATCTTGGCTGCTTTATCGAAAGCCTCGCCTACGGCATCATCCTGTGTCTCACCTAGGATCTCCATGTCTAAATAATCGCGCACCAGCACGATCTGCGTATGGCCACCACTTACGGTGAGGCACAAAAAAGGGAATTGAGGTTTACGATCTGAAATAAAATGCGCAAGTACATGAGCCTCCATGTGGTTCACTTCAATGAGTGGCACATTGAGCGCAAGCGCCATGCCTTTGGCAAAAGACACGCCCACCAGCAAGGAGCCCATCAAGCCGGGGCCACGTGTGAACGCAATTGCATTTAAATCCTGATTTTTTATACCTGCCGATTCGACAGCTTCGTTAATTACCCATACGATGTTTTGTTGATGAGCACGCGAAGCAAGCTCAGGAACAACACCCCCGTATTTTTGGTGCACTTCTTGTGAGGCAATGACATTATTAAGTACCTTTCCATCTTTAACAACCGAAGCAGATGTTTCATCGCACGATGATTCAATGGCAAGAATAATTGAAGGCTGATTCATGAACCTGCAAGTTATTAAAAATCAGATTTTGTTTTGGGGAAAGAAATTCCTCCTCTACGGAATTTTCATACTTCTTGTCTTTTTTACGGCATCGTTTTTTATTCTTCAAATACCTGCCGTTCAAACAGCGCTCACCAGCCAATATCTCAAAAGCTTCTCACAGGTAACGGGCTTTCCGGCCACGGTTGAAGAGATGAATTTGCGCTGGTATGATCGCCTCATTCTTAAAAATGTTTTGATAAAAGATCCTGAAGGCAACGGAATGATCAAGATAGATGAACTGATGGTGAACTTTGAAATCACGAGCTTGCTCATCAAACAAAATGTAAACATTGACGCTGCGGAATTAAAAAGCGCTGATGTCAAACTCATCCGGATAAAGGAAACCGACAGCACCAATAATCTGAACATCAATATTTTCATTAAACGCATCAACGAGATGTCGGCCGGAGGCGGAAGTGGAAAAAGCTCTGCTAAACTTAACATCGGAGAAATATTGCTGGAGAAATCGAAGTTTCTCTACAACGAGGCTGATCGCGATTCCATCAAAAACGGTTTTGACTACAAACATTTTCAACTGGCTGTAGACGAAGGTGACATTCTCGATTTCCAGGTGATTGGCGACACCATTCAGTTTGATGTGAACACACTTCAGATTGTAGATCTGAAATCTAAATTTGCTATCCGGGACTTGCAAACTTATTTCAGAATTTCGCAGAGCTCGATGGAATTCCTAGGATTGAATTTGAAGGCGGGAAAAAGCATTGTGACAGATACCATTATTTTTAAGTATAACAGCCAGGATGATTTAAGTGACTTTAACACCAAGGTGAACATCATCGCAAAATTAAAATCAACTGTACTTAACCCAGAAGAGCTGGCACTCTTCTCGTATGGCCTCCCTCCCATTCCACAGCCTATTCAACTCAATGGAACCATTACTGGCAAAGTTTCCAAATTCTACTACCGCAACATGGACATTGTCAGCGGTAATACGCATTTAACTGGCCAGCTTGATATGGATGGGCTGCCCAACATCAACGAAACATTCATTGATCTTACAATTAAAAACAGCCTGGTAGATCAAAACGATATTCGCTTTTTGCTACCAGACAATATTTTTGAATTACTAAAACCATTGGGCCAGGTGAGGATTGATGGAGAGTTTACGGGTTTTACTTCTGACTTTGTCGCCAACGGAAAACTAGATGGCAAGCTCGGGAAAATTTATTCAGACGTAAACCTCAAAATAAACGAGGCCGCCATCGCGCAATCTACTTTTACCGGAAACCTTTCGCTAACGGATTTCGAGTTAGGAAAATATCTTGGTGACACATCGAATTTCCAACGCATCAATCTGAAGGGAAATATCAATGGCAAAGGGCTGACGGTAGAAACTACCGATTTTAATTTAACCGGCAACATTCGCTCACTCGGCTTCAGGCATTACAACTATACAGGTATAAGTACGAATGCCCGCTTTGCCAAGCAGCTTTTTAACGGAACGATCGGAATAAATGATCCAAATCTTTCCTTCAATGCTTCCGGGTTTGTTGACTTCCGGAAAGGAAAAGAAATCATTCGGGTAAATGCTAATCTTGATACCGCGGTGGTGCATAATCTTGGTTTTGTGAAAGACCCCTTGCTGGTAAGCACCGACTGTGAAATCAATACCAATGGATTGGAACTGGACAGCCTGGTTGGCTCTATCATACTTCGCAACGCACGTGTCAACTACAAAGCAAAAGATCTGAGACTAGATTCTGTGAAGCTGTATTCAGCTATCCAACACCGCGAGCATTTTCTACAACTCAAATCATCGCTCATAGACGCAAAACTTGAAGGCTCTTTCAAGTATAAAATACTGGCCAATGACATGGTTTCTCTTTTCAAAGAAGTTGGGCTGAATCTTAAAAATGATAAAACGAAACGGGCCATTCATTACAAATCAAAAAAAACAGATACCGAGTTTTATTTTGCAAAACTCAAAATCAATGTAAACGACATTGTTCCCCTGACCGACTTATTCTCCGATCAGCTGCTATTCATTTCACCTGATACAGAAATACAGGCACAGCTTATTCATGGCCCTTTTACAGGATTAGTGGTATCGGGGCGGTCAGACACGGTTGTGTGCCGAAAGAAAACTTTTGTAACCAACGACTTTGCATTCTCCGGTGCTATGGCGCGCGACAGTGGTATTGTAGAATCAGTTTTAAAAGTAAATTCAGCTCAACAGATCCTTTCGAAGCCCCTGCAAACTAAAAACCTTTTTGCGCAAGCTGAATG
>CAZNCO010000148.1:0-9043 GCA_964571345.1 uncultured Ohtaekwangia sp. | reverse complement strand
CCTGTTGACAGGGCGCTATCAGCAAAGGTTTGGTCATGAATGCAACCTGGAACCCAACCAACCAGCTGCATTTGATTCCTCTGAATTCACCATGGCTGAATTTCTTAAGCAAGTGGGGTACAAGACTTCCATTTTTGGAAAATGGCATTTAGGCGAGGCGGCTCATCAGCATCCGCTGGAAAATGGGTTTGATTATTTCTGGGGTTTCCTGGCAGGTGGAAGGAGCTATTTCCCCACTGAGCAAGACGACCGGATTGGCGACAGCCGCGCAATACTTGAAAATCATAAGCCATCAAAATTTGAAGTGTACATTACAGGTGCCATTGGCGATAAAGCAACAGAGTATATTAGGAACCGGGGATCAGATGCCTCACCTTTTTTCATGTACCTCGCTTTCAATGCACCACATTCACCGATGCACGCCAAGAAGGATGTCATTTCAAAATTTGGGCACGATCACAAACGTCCCGTATATGCTGCCATGCTTTGGTCGCTTGACGAGGCCGTTGGTAAAGTTGTTGCCGCACTGAAGCATAAAAAGATTTACGATAATACATTAATTTTTTTCTTGAGTGACAATGGGGGTGCACACAACAATGGTTCTAGTGTTTATCCATTTAAAGGATGGAAAGGAAATCAGTATGAAGGCGGTACGCGTGTTCCGTTTTTTGTGACATGGAAAAATAAAATTCCGGCAGGTAAAAAATTCAATGGCTTAGCCTCGTCTCTGGATATTTACGGCACGGTGGCTTCAATTGCAGGCGGCCAGTATAAATTACCCAAGCCATTGGACGGGGTCGACTTGATTCCTTATCTGGTTAATAGTAAAAGTGGTAACCCGCACGATCAACTTATGTGGCGAAAAGATCAAATGTCAACCATCCGCAAAGGCGCCTACAAATTGATCACCTCTGAAGATTCGTTGTCTGTTCTTTACAATGTTATTAATGATTACCAGGAAGTGAAGGACTTGAAAAAGGCTAACCCCCGATTGGCTGATTCGCTACGCGTTTTGTTGAATTCATGGGAGAGCCAATTGATGAAGCCGTTGTGGAAGGAACCTGAAGACTGGAACAAGGTTACCAGAATGATTTACAGAGATTTAATGAAAAACAAAGTACCGATGGTTAAAGAACCAAAGGATTTAAAAAACATTGATTGAGCTGAATTGTTTAATTTGAGAAATGATTGGATTTTGCGCACACTTTAACAATTATTTCAAAGCATGACCAGAGGCGTTGCAGGTATCAGAATAGGTGTTTTAATAGCCAGTCTTTTTGTGGTGATCACTACTTTTTCGCAAACCCCCAGCCCATATTTTGCCTCTTACTTCGATGTATCTTCAGGACTTTCTAACAACTATGTAACCAAGATTATTGAAGATGATTTTGGGTTCAAATGGATTGCTACGGAAGGAGGATTGAACAGGTATGATGGCACATCGTTTCAAGTTTATAAACCTAGTAACACCAAGGCACTTGAAAATGAAAACATAGAAGTAGTCTTTAAACACTCCTCTGGTAATCTTTGGATTGGCACAAAGAGTGGGGGAGTTACTTATTATGATGTGCAGGAAGATAAGTTTGTAAACTATAACCGTCTGTTTAAAAAGTTTACTTCCCAAAAATTGTATGTAACATCCATTTCAGAAGATTCAAAGGGTCGTATTTTCATTGGCACGTGGGGCTCCGGATTGTTTATTGTGGATGCTAAAGTTCAGGATTCTGTGAGGCACTTTATTCCCGATGCGAATATAACTCAGGTAAAACAAGATGGATATGGCAACACGTGGATTGCTTATGATGGTCATTTGATAAAATACGATCCATCGGAAGAGCGGATTATCAAAATAGGAGATTATAGAAATATTAACAGCGTAGAGTACGATAGCTCGCGGAAAAGGCTTTGGGTGGGTGTCGGTAGAACGGGATTGGGCTATCTGGACTTTGAAGACTATTCATTTCATCTCGTTAACGAGGTGTTTAAAAGCGGAGTAAAAAGTCTTGCCGTGGATTCTTTCAACCGGCTATGGGTGGGCACCTGGGGTGCCGGTCTTTTTGTAAGCGACAGTTCAGTTACTCATTTCTCGAAGTATCCATTGCTTAAAGAAAATGCTGAACTTTTTAATTCAAGCTACGAAGCGATATTGGATATCCATTGCGATAAGAATGGCATTATCTGGATATCTACTGCTTTTGGTGGTTTCGTCAAATTGCTGCCGGTAAATGATTTTAATTACTTGAATAACTCGGTTCAAAACAACCTGGGTCTTTCTGATATCAACATCAATTCAATTTATGTAGATTCAAAAAACAGGATATGGAGTGGTACCTACGGTTCTGGCTTAGATATCTCGGAAGATGCAAAAAACTTTCGCCACTTGAAGAAAATACCGTTTACGAAAGTGAACGCATTTCTCGAATACCACGACCTTATGTTGGTGGGGTCAAGAGAAGGTTTATGTGGAATAAAATTCAATCAGCCAGATAGCGAACCAGTATATTTCTTTCCTAACCTGACAAAAATTACATCTCTTCATGTTTCGCGGAAAGGTCAATTATGGATTGGTACGCAATTGAATGGTCTTCGTATTGTGACGCCAACTAATGCGGATGAAGTTGATTTCACCAGGCGAATTAAGAATTCTAAGTTCATTGATTGGACGGGGACAGATCGGATCAGTAAAATTGTGGAAGATGCCGATGGAATAATCTGGATCGGATCATTTAATGGTCTTTACAAATATGATCCATCATCTGGAAAGTTTTCTCATGTCGATAATATTGCGGATGGTAGTCTTCCCAGTGTAATAGTGAACGATCTTTTCTTTGATGCGGAAGAAGATAAGCTTTGGGCTGCGATGCCCGGAGGCTTGGTACAACTGACGATCAAAGATGGTATCATTGTTTCCTCGAAAGTGTTTGATCAGGAGAAAGGGCTTAAGAATGATTTTGTAACATCTGTAACGAAAGGGAAAGACAAGAACATCTGGGTAGGAACTTCCTACGGAGTTTCAAGGTATTTGACGAAAGAAGGGGTGTTTGTCAATTATGGAAATACGGAGGGAGTACCGTATTTGTCGTTTAATATCAAAAGCATTGACACGGATGAAGAAGGTCGCATTTTTATGGGTGCAACGAATGGCTTGATATATTTTGATCCCGATAAAATTGTAGATCAACAGCTCGCCCCTAATGTTGTTTTTACAGGACTGAAAATAAACGGAGAGGCAGTTAAAGTAGGGCAGAGCTTAGATGATAATGTAATTCTTTCAAAGTCAATTCTGTTTACAGATCAACTCTCTTTAAGTTATCGTGACAATGTGTTTTCATTTACGATTGCACCTACTGATTACCTTGGGAATGAAAACATCGTTTATTCTTATCGGCTACTTGGCTTTAAGAATCAATGGATTCGATTCAACGACAGGCAGGAAGTTGGCTTCACGAATCTTAAACCGGGAGACTACACATTGGAGGTAAGGGCATCGAGGGATAGCTATAACTGGGGTGCCGTTTCCAGTAAAAAGTTTTCGATTTCCACACCGCCCTGGGCTACATGGTACGCGTATCTGATTTATGCCTTATTCTTGATTGGGTTAGGTTTGCTGATCAGCTATATTTCAAGAAAGCAAGCTTCACTAAATGCGCGATTGGAAATTGAGAAGATAGGGCGGGAAAAAGAACACGATTTATCAGAAGCTAAAATAACTTTCTTCACTAATATCTCTCACGAATTCAGAACTCCTTTAACACTGATCGTAAGCCCACTTTCCGAACTTTTGTTATTCCGTGGACTTGATCCGATTGTTCGCGACAAGCTGATGATCATGGAGAAGAATGCTTCGCGATTACTTCATCTGATTAATCAGTTGCTGGATTTTCGAAAGGCTGAGAATGGTCTTCTTCGGCTACAGGTGGCGCACGGTAATTTTGTTCAATTTATAAACGAAGTATTTCTGTCGTTTCAACATATATCTAAGTCAAGAGGCATCGAGTATAATTTTACGTGCAACGAAAATGCGATTCGTCTTCCATTCGATCGAGATAAGATGGAAATCGTAGTTGTGAATTTGTTGTCGAATGCGTTTAAATATACTCCTGATCGTGGCAGTATCGGGGTGAATATTAGTCAATCAGGTAATACATGCGAATTGGTAGTGTCAAATACGGGAATCGGTATAAGTGCAGAAGAAATCAATAAAGTATTTGATCGCTTTTATCAGATTAGGTCTGCGGAGTCAGCTAAAGTAGTTGGAAGCGGCATTGGACTCTCGCTCTCAAAAAATATTGTGAATCTTCATCATGGTTCAATCCGAGTTGAAAGTACGCCCAATGAAATAACCAGGTTTATTGTGAGCATTCCGATTGTGAACGAACAGTTCTCGAAGGAAGATTATCTGATCGATTTTAAAGTAAGTGACGACAAGCGTAACTATCCCGTATTAGAATCAGAGCCAAATGAAAATAGCCTTGAAAAAAACCTGGAAATCATAGCCGACAATAGAGATTCGATTCTGGTAGTGGATGACAATGACGATATCCGTTCTTACCTTACCTCTATTCTGGCAGATGAGTATCAGGTCTTTAGTGTGAAGAATGGAGTGCTCGCGCTGGATTTTGCCCGCGAAAAACATCCTGACTTAATTATCAGCGACATTATGATGCCCGAAATGGATGGCATTGCATTGTGTGAAAAAATTAAGAATGATCTGAACACCTCTCACATTCCAATCATACTGCTTACAGCCAGAACATCTACGGTATTTGAAGTCAATAGCCTTCAGACAGGTGCGGATGATTTTATTAAAAAACCGTTTAATCCAAAAGTGGTAAAAATGCGAGTTGCCAGTATTTTGGAAAATCGGAAGAAGCTCAGAGATTACTTTGTCAATAAATTAAGATTTAAACCTAACCAGGATATACAGGCGCCCAATTTTGAAGAAGAGTTTATTCAGAAAGCAATGGCTATTATTGAAAGTAACATCAACGATTCAAATTCTGGTCTTGATTTGCTCATGGATAAGTTGGCGATGAGTCAGTCAACCCTTTATAGAAAGATTAAATCCTTAACGGGGTTGTCGATAACGGCATTTATTCGCTCGGTGCGCTTAAAGAAAGCCGCAGCACTTATCTTAACAGAAGATATGAAACTTAGCCAAATCGCGTTTGAGGCGGGTTTTAATGACTACAAATATTTCAAGAGTTCTTTTAAAGATCAATTTGGCTGTTTGCCTTCCGAATACCGCGAGCAGATTTTGAAAAACAGGGTGGAAAATCCGTCATGAAAACCTCAACGCGCTTTGTGCGCCAAAAATCATGATAAAAGCTTTATGTTGGATTATTTGACCTGCATTTTGAATGCTACAACCCGATTGGTCGTTACACATTTTTTGAAATTTGTTTGAGCTTATAAGGGTTGAATCAATAAACTAAAATGACGATAAATGAAATTTTCATTTAAAGAATTTATCCTACTGTTGTTTGCAGTTGCCTATTGCAATGCTGGCTACTCACAAAAGAGTGGCAAACCAAACATAGTTCTTATCTATGCCGATGATCTTGGGTATGGGGACGTTAGTTGTTATGGATCTGCAGCCATACAAACGCCCAACATTGATGCACTTGCCAAAACTGGTGTTCGTTTCACCAATGCGCATTCCACCTCTGCAACATGCACCCCTTCGCGATTTTCGCTGCTTACAGGAAAGTACGCGTGGCGTAAGCAGGGCACAGGAATAGCACCGGGTGATGCTTCGTTAATTATTCCGGAGGACATGACTACGCTACCAGATGTATTGCAGAAAGCTGGTTACAAAAATGCGGTAGTAGGAAAATGGCATTTAGGATTAGGAGGGCAGGAAGGCCCCGACTGGAATGGAAATATTTCGCCCGGCCCCCTCGAAATCGGTTTTGATTATTCTTTTTTAATTCCGGCCACGGGTGATCGTGTGCCGTGTGTTTTTGTGGAAAATCATAGTGTCGTTAACCTTGAAAAAAATGATCCAATCACGGTAAGTTATAAAGAGCCTGTTGATCCGAATGCTCCTACAGGCAAGAAGAATCCTGAGCTGCTGAAAATGCATCCGTCACACGGGCATGACATGACCATTGTAAATGGAGTAAGTAGAATTGGTTATATGAAAGGTGGAACGTCTGCGCTATGGCGTGATGAAGATTTTGCCGATATACTCCTTCAAAAAGCAAATCACTTTATCGCTGAAAATAAATCAAATCCTTTTTTTATCTACTTCTCTACCCATGACATACACGTGCCAAGATTGCCACATGAAAGATTTGCTGGAAAGAGCGGACTTGGACCTCGTGGTGATGCCATCCTTCAATTGGATTGGACGGTAGGAGAGATCGTGAAAACATTGACGCAGAATAATTTATTGGAAAATACCTTGATCATCTTTACCAGTGATAATGGACTGGTGTTGGACGATGGTTATAAAGATCAGGCGGTAGAAAAATTAGGCAATCACAAACCTGCTGGAGTTTTCCGGGGAGGTAAGTACAGTGCTTTCGAAGCAGGTACTCGTGTGCCGTTCATTGTCTCATGGAAGGGTAAAGTGAAGGCAGGGAAAACCTCACATGCGCTATTCAGTCAGATTGATTTGTATGCGTCACTGGCTAACCTGGCCGGGCAAACACCACAAGCAAATCAAGGACCCGATAGTAAGAATTATCTTAAAACATTGATCAATGAGAAAGAGACAAGTCGTGAATATTTAGTGGAGCAGTCGATCAACTCTACGTTATCTGTTTTGGTTGGTGACTGGAAATTCATCGAGCCATCAACTGGTGCAAAGATGAATAAGGATACTCATACAGAATTAGGGAACGATCCCGGGGGGCAACTATATGATTTGCAAAATGATCCTGGCGAAAGAAATAATTTGATAACTTCAAACCCAGAAAAGGCGAAAGAGCTGAAACAATTGTTGGAGCAAATCAAGAAGTAAGTGATAGTTTTCGAACGATGGAAAGAAATAGTAAAGCCAGGAAATGATTGGCTAATCATACTTTGTCTTATTGCGACAGCTTGCCAGCAGCGAACAGAAAAAAATAAAATTGAAGTAGACTCCATTACGAGCTGCATGAATATCCCGCCACGCTTTGGTAAGGCATCGGATTCAACACATATTCTTTTCAGCGGAGATACCTCAACGATTGGGATGGTGTTGATTAAGGGTGGCGAATTCAATATGGGTGGCGATAATGAACAAGCTTCTGAGGATGAGTATCCGAAGCACCGGGTTCGTGTTTCATCCTTTTATATGGATGAGACAGAAGTTACCAATGCTCAATTCAAAAAGTTTGTAGAAGCCACCGGATATGTAACTACAGCAGAAAGGAAACCCGATTGGGAAGAATTAAAAAAATCTATTCCACCGGGAACGCCTAAACCACATGATAGCTTATTGGTGGCAGCTTCATTAGTATTTAAACCTTCAAACGGACCGGTTAATTTGAATGACTATTCGCAATGGTGGAGTTGGGTATCGGGAGCAGATTGGAAGCACCCGCAAGGGCCGAAGAGTTCCATTCAAGGGAAAGATAATTATCCGGTAGTTCAAGTGAGTTGGGATGATGCGGTGGCGTATTGTAAATGGGCTGGAAAGCGATTGCCAACAGAAGCCGAGTGGGAATACGCTGCACGCGGAGCGTTGGTAAATAACATATACCCATGGGGAAATGAACATGTAAACGCTGGGAACCCGAAAGCTAATAGTTGGGAAGGTAAATTTCCGTACTATAATGAAAGAAAGGATGGGTTTGTAAAATTGGCACCAACAAAGTCATTTTTACCAAATGGATATGGTTTATATGACATGGCAGGCAATGTATGGGAGTGGTGCAGCGATTGGTATGGACCGTATCCGACCAATGCCCAGGAAGACCCTCAAGGCCCGGATTCCGGCACCTCCCGTGTGTTGCGGGGCGGGTCGCTCGACTACTCTCCCGCCTATCTCACGTCGAGTTACCGCGACCGCTGCACTCCCGGCCTTCGTTACAACCTCACTCTCGGGGTTCGGTTGGTGTTGGTGGCTGGTGGGTCCGCTCCCTAGGTGACTCACGCGAAGAAGTTGAAACTCCAAATTCCAAACTCCAAACTCCAGGGAAATTTCAAACTCCAAGTTCCAATGGCGTCCTTATCGTCAGGGAGGTCTTGAGGCTTCGAGGCTTGGAGCTTTTTTGGAGTTTGGAGTTTGGGATTTGGAGTTTTCATCGGAACCACATCCACCACACCGCCGCGAGCACCGGCAGCAGCAGCGGCAGCACGAACTTGAAGACGTAGCCGAAAAAGCTTGGCGTCCTCGCGCCGGCGTGCTCGGCGATGCTCTTGACCATGAAGTTCGGGCCGTTGCCGATGTAGGTGCATGCGCCCCAAAACACCGAGCCGACGCTGAGGGCGACCAGATAGTGATTGTCGGCGGCGATGAGACCGCGGGCGTCGGCGACGTTCTGGCCGGTGAACAAACCGATGGCCGCCGAGAGGAAGCAGAGGTAGGTCGGCGCGTTGTCGAGCACGGAGGAGAGCAAGCCGCTGCCCCAGTAAAACTGGCCGGGCGTGGCGATGCCGAGTTTGGCGGAGTTCAACTCCAGCCAGTCGAGCGCCGGCGCCATCGTCGCGAAGATGCCGGCGAACAAAAACGCCACCTCTTTCAGCGGCGCGAAGTTGAAGTGGTTGGCCTCGTGCACCGTTTTGCCGGTGGTGAAATACGAGCCGGCCGCCGCTGCGATCATCAGCGCCTCGCGCAGTAACGGCGGTTGTTGCACGAAGACGGCGGCGAGGATGACGCCAAGGAAGAAAAGGTTGTGCAGCCCGTCGAAGCGCCACTGCTCGCGGGCGGTTTCTTTTTCGCGGACAATCTCCGGCGCGCGCATGAAGTCGAGGTAATCGAGAATCCAAAAAATGCCGAGCAGCGCGGTCATCGCGAACGCCCAGATCATCCAGCAATGTTCCGCCACCCACAGAAACGGCACGCCGCGCAGATAGCCGAGAAACAGCGGCGGATCGCCCAGCGGCGTCAGGC